>JALSGY010000419.1 GCA_026982515.1 Paracoccaceae bacterium | reverse complement strand
AGCAGCCCCAGTATTCGCCGCTCACCAACGCCGAGATCGTCTGCGTGATCTACGCCGGCACCCACGGCTACCTCGACCCGATCGAGGTGGACCAGGTCGGCCGGTTCGAGGAGGGCCTGCTGAACCACCTGCGCTCCAAGCACCAGGACCTGCTCGACGACATCACCATCAACGACCGCAAGGTCGCTGGCGAGCTGGAAGAGAAGATCAAGTCCGCGATCGACGAATTCGCCGCGGATTTCGCCTGAAACGGTCTGAAAGGACAGGGACATGCCTAGCCTGAAGGACCTGAAAAACAGGATCGAGAGCGTCAAGTCGACGCGCAAGATCACCAAGGCGATGCAGATGGTCGCCGCCGCCAAGCTGCGCCGCGCGCAGGAGGCGGCGGAGGCCTCGCGCCCCTATGCCGAGCGTTTCAACGCGGTGATGGCGGGGCTGTCGGCCGCCGCGGCGGGCTCGGAAAGCGCGCCGCTGCTGTTGCGCGGCACCGGCTCGGATCAGACCCACCTGCTGGTGGTGATGACCGCCGAGCGGGGCCTGTGCGGCGGCTTCAACTCCTCGATCGTGCGGCTGGCCCGCACCCGCATCCAGGATCTGCTCTCCGCCGGCAAGACGGTGAAGATCCTGACCGTCGGCAAGAAGGGCCGCGAGCAGCTCAAGCGCGAGTATGAGGAATACATGGTCGGCCATGTGGACCTCTCCGAGGTCAAGCGCGTGGGCTACGCCAATGCCCAGGAGATCGCCCGCGACCTGATCGCGCGTTTCGAGAACGGCGAGTTCGACGTTGCCACCATCTTCTACAACGTGTTCGAGACGGTGATCAGCCAGGTTCCGACCGAAAAGCAGATCATCCCGGCCAGGTTCGAGGTCGAGGAAGGCGAGAGCGAGGCCACCGTCTACGAATACGAGCCGGACGAAGAGGAAATCCTCGCCGAACTGCTGCCGCGGGGGGTGGCCACGCAGCTGCTTTCGGCGCTGCTGGAGAATGGTGCTTCCGAACAGGGCGCCCGGATGTCGGCCATGGACAACGCCACGCGCAACGCCGGCGAAATGATCGACAAGCTGACGATCGAGTTCAACCGCTCGCGTCAGGCCGTCATCACCAACGAGCTTATCGAAATCATCTCGGGCGCCGAGGCGCTCTAACCGAACCGGAGACACGACATGGCAAAAGCGAAGAATGTCGGCAAGGTGACGCAGGTCATCGGCGCCGTCGTGGACGTTCACTTCGAGGGCGATCTGCCGCCGATCCTGAACGCGCTGGAAACCGACAACCAGGGCAGGCGGCTGGTTCTGGAAGTGGCCCAGCACCTGGGCGAGAACACCGTGCGGACCATCGCGATGGATGCCACCGAGGGTCTGGTGCGCGGCCAGGAGGTTACTGATACCGGCGGGCCGATCTCGGTTCCGGTGGGCGATGCCACGCTGGGGCGCATCCTCAACGTGATCGGTGAGCCGGTGGACGAAAAGGGCCCGGTGAAAGCGGCCGAGGTGCGGGCCATCCACCAGGATGCCCCCGAGTTCAGCGAACAGTCCACCGAATCGGAAATCCTGGTGACCGGCATCAAGGTGGTGGACCTGCTGGCGCCCTATTCCAAGGGCGGCAAGATCGGCCTCTTCGGCGGCGCCGGGGTGGGCAAGACCGTGCTCATCATGGAGCTCATCAACAACATCGCCAAGGTGCATTCGGGCTACTC
>JALSGY010000418.1 GCA_026982515.1 Paracoccaceae bacterium | reverse complement strand
CGCCACCGCCCGGCCGATGAAGATGCCGAAGACCACCAGGGCGATCCACATGACCGCGGCCCGGTCGCCGGCGACGAAGATGTCGTCGAACATCGGGCGCACCATGTAGCTCAGCGCCCCCAGCGCGCCGCCCTCGGCGGCCATCAGCAGGCTGGCCACGATGATCAGCGGCAACTGGCGGCGCACATAGCCGCGCCAGTACCATCCGATCAGCGTCCGGGCGGGGTGGCGGGTTTCGATCATCCGCTCAGCCCCGGCCGCGCCGCCGGTCGAAATCAGCGGTCAGGCGCCTGTCGTCGTAACGCTGCGCGATCCAGGCACGGATCGGCATCGGTTCGTCTTTCGTCTCCGCCTCGTATGTGTCCAGCATGTGGCCGAGGATCCCCGTCCTAAACGCCCGCACGTGAATGTAGCGCAGGCTGAGTTGCCGCTGCGCCTGCTGCACCGGCACCCCCTCCATGTGCATCAGGTAGAGCGCCGAGGCCAGCCCGGCCCGGTCGGCGCCGGACTTGCAGTGCATGACGAAGGGCCTTTCCAGCGTGGCGAAGGTGTCGAGCAGCTCCAGCACCGCCGCGCGCGGAGGCAGGCGGCGGGCCCACAGCTGCAGGTTCACGAGCTTCAGGCCAAGCTTCTCGCAGGCGCTCTGCTCAAGGATGTGGAAGCTGTTGCGCTTGTTGCCCCGCAGGTTCAGGACGGTGCGTATGCCCATCTCGCGGTAGCGGCGCAACCGCCGCGGCGAGGGCTGGTTGGAGCGCCACACGCCAGGGGCGATCTCGTGGAGGTTCCACCAGAAGCTGCGCAGCCAGGCGTGATCGACCCACCAGAAGTGGCCCATGGCCCGAAGATACTGGCCCCGGTCGGGGAAGCGGTGCCCGGAGGGGCGGTCTCTCACGCCATCCGCCGCTTTCAGCCAGGTGGAGAACTTGGAGATCATCGGGGCCTTTCAGGTCTTCCGGCATGCCGGTTCAGGGGCGTCGATTTAGCGGCAAACCGCGGGTCAGGCAAGCCGCGCCATGGATTGTGCTTTCCGCATCCCCGAATTAGGCATTGGCGGCAGAATGTGAAAGGGTGTTTCATGACGCTGTCCGAAGGCTGGCACTATCTTGCCATTCCCGGCCCCTCGGTGGTGCCGGAGGAGGTTCTGCGGGCCATGCACCGCCCCTCGCCCAACATCTACGAGGGCGAGCTGGTGGAGATGGTTCATGCCCTGATCCCCGATCTGCGCGCTCTGGCGTGCACCCGGCATCAGGTGGCAATCTACATCGCCAACGGGCACGGGGCGTGGGAGGCGGCGGTTTCCAACGTGCTGGGGCGGGGCGAGAAGGTGCTGGTGGCGGCCAGCGGGCGCTTTGCCCACGGCTGGGCCGAGATGGCCGCCCGCATGGGCGTGCGCCCGGAGATCCTCGATTTCGGCCTGCGCGCCCCGATCGATCCCGCCCGGGTGGGTGAGGTGCTGGCCGCCGATACCGGCCATGAAATCAGGGCGGTGATGGCGGTGCATGTGGACACCTCGACCAGCGCGCGCAGCGATATCGCCGCGCTGCGCCGGGCCATCGACGAGGCCGGCCACCCGGCGCTGCTGATGGTGGACTGCATCGCCTCGCTGGCCTGCGAACGCTTCGAGATGGATGCCTGGGGCGTCGACGTGATGGTGGCGGGCTCGCAAAAGGGGCTCATGGTGCCGCCGGGCCTGGCCT
>JALSGY010000417.1 GCA_026982515.1 Paracoccaceae bacterium | reverse complement strand
CGACCAGAACCGCACCTGCCGCACTGACAGCTACCGCACGATCGTACCCTACGAAAACAGCTACACAGAGCTGCGCAAGAGGATCAACGCATTGCGCGCCGGGGGCTACACCTCCATCGATCTGGCGATGAAATGGGGCACCGCGCTGCTCGATCCGGCCTTCCGCCCGGTGGTCACTGCGCTTTCCAGCGGCCCCTCTGCGCTGATAGATCCAGCCTTTGCCGGGCGTCCCTTCGATTACAGCCGCCCCAGCACCCAGAAGGTCATCGTGCTGATGACCGATGGCGAGAACACCCAGCAGTCGGCCCTGCGGGAGGGCTACCGCGAGGGGCCCTCGCCGTTCTGGAAGAACCCCGCCGACGGCAGGATCTCGGTCTACAACGCCTCCAGCGGACGCTACTACTACCCGCACAACGGCACCTGGAACGACGAACCCTATGACGGTTCGGGCTGTTATTACAGCTGGTGGTACGGCTGGGTCTGCTCCGGGGCCACCGGCACGCCGGTGCAGATGAGCTATCCCGAGCTCTGGCAGGAATTCAACGTCAACTACTTCAAGCGCTTCAGCTGGCTGGGCAATCCGGTGGACGTATATGGCTACAGCGACAAGAACACCCGCCTGGATGCCATCTGCACGGCCGCCAAGGCCAAGGGCATCGAGGTGTTCACCATCGGCTTCGAAACCAGCTCCGCCTCCTCGGCGATCATGGAGAAATGTGCCAGTTCGCCCGCGCACAACTTTGACGTCGACGGGCTGAACATCGACAACGCCTTTGCCTCGATCGCCCGACAGATCCAGCAGCTGAGGTTGACGAACTGATGGGCCTGTTGCGGGGCATACGGGCGATCCGCCGGCTGTGGCGGCGCGAGGACGGCAACGCGACGATCGAGTTCGCGCTGCTGTTTCCGGCCTTCATCACCCTTTTCCTGATCAGTTTCGAAATGGGGATGATCCTGATTCGCGGCGTCATGCTGGACCGGGCCACCGACATCGCCATGCGCGAATTGCGGCTCGGCACGCTGAGCCCGATGTCCCAGGAGGGGCTCAAGCAGTCGATCTGCGAAAACTCGATCATCATTCCCAACTGCGGCAAAAGCCTGCTGGTGGAACTGCGCCCGGTCTCGACCGTCACCTGGGAACCGCTCTCCTCCCAGGTCACCTGCGTGGACCGCACCGAGGAGGTGCAGCCGGTGACCGACTTCAAGCCCGGCTCCAAGAACGAGCTGATGCTGGTGCGCGTGTGCGCGGTGTTCGACCCGTTCTTCCCGACCACCGGGCTGGCGGCGCAATTGAGTCTGGATGCCTCGGGGGCCTATGCGCTGGTCTCCACCTCGGCCTACGTGAACGAACCATAGGTGGGCGGATGCTGAAACCTGTCCTTGACCGGCTGAAGGCCTTTCGCGACGAAACCCGCGGCTCGTTGTCCGTAGAGGCGGTCTTTGCCTTCCCGATGCTGCTGTGGGCGCTGACTGCCACCTATACCTTCTTCGACGCCTACAAGGTGCAGAACACCGCCTACCGGGCGAATTACACGATCAGCGACATGCTCTCGCGCCAGACCGATCCGGTGGATGCCGATTTCCTCGACGGGCTCTACCGGGTGTTCCGCTATATCGCCCGGGTGGACGCGGACTCCTCCTGGATCCGGGTCAGCGTGGTGCAGTGCATGGACAAGTGCGCCGACGAGACCAACCGCGTCCTGCAATGGGACTGGTCGAAGGGCGTGGGCGGGGCGCGCGACCTCGACAGCAGCGATCTGGAGTT
Source organism: Paracoccaceae bacterium (assembly GCA_026982515.1). Taxonomy (GTDB): domain Bacteria; phylum Pseudomonadota; class Alphaproteobacteria; order Rhodobacterales; family Rhodobacteraceae; genus S012-89. The sequence continues at coordinate 10,222 of JALSGY010000417.1, read as the reverse complement.
CTACCGCGACGTGATCCCGCTGATGGCCAAGGGCGACCGGCTGATCCTGGTGGAAACCTCGGTCGACTACCAGCCGCCCTTCGCGCAGGCGCTGGTCAGCTTCTCGCCCGAAAAGCTGGTCAGCCACGTGGTGACCCGCCCCCGCTTCGCGCCCCAGCTGAAGTGGAGCAACGGGTAGAAGCCGCCCGGGGCCGCTTCGCCCCGCCGGGCCCTGCGTTTTCGAAAAACATGAAAACGGGTTTCAGCGAAACCGGATATCGTGCCCCTTCAGCTTCATGGCGATGAGATCGGCCATGAACTTGCCCTGCGAGCCGGGCGTGATTCCCCCGATTCCGACCTTGCGGCCGAAACGCCACCACAGGCCCGGCGCCCAGGCCCTCTCCATCGGTTCGTGCAGGGTCAGGAGAAAGCCGTTCGACGGCTTGAAGGCCAGCATGCCGCGCTCCACCGCCTTGATGTTGTCGAGCCGGCAGATCAGCCGCCCGTCGGTATCGCGGATTTCCTCTTCCGTCATCTCGATCTGCAGCAGGGTGGCGCGGCGCAGCTTGTCGGCAAAGAACATCGCCGCGGCCCCGAGCCCGATGAAGGCCACCCGCCCGCCCAGCCCCTCGAGCGGCGCGGTGAAGCCGAGGTAGACGAGCATCACACCGAGGGCCCACAGGATGCCAAGGGCCATGTAGCGCCGGGGAATCGACGGGGTGATGACGGCAAGGATTTCTGACAAGTCTCTTCCCCTTCCGGTCGCAGCCCGGGGCTCAGGCCCCGACGGCGCGCCGTACCATGTTCCAGTATATCCGCTCAACCCTTTCGCGCGACAGGCGCCCGCCTTCGCGAAACCACGTATTCACCCCGGTCAACATGGCGATTATTGCCATGGTTGCAAGGCGGGTGTCGGGAATGCGGAAAACGCCCTCGGCCTGGCCGGCAGCGAGGATTTCCTCGAGGTGATCCTCGTATTCGTGGCGCATCTTCTCGATCACCGCGAAATTCTCCGGGGTCAGGCTGCGCAGCTCCATGTAGGCGATGAACACGTCATCGGGACGCTCCAGATGAAAGCGGATGTGAAAGCGGCAGAAGGCCTCGAGCCGCCGCAGCGGCCCCTCGCCCTTGGGCGCGCGCTGCCAGGCATCGAGCACATCCTGCATGTGGGTCTTCATCAGCTCGAACAGCAGCGTCTGCTTGTCCGGCGTGTAAAGATACAGCGCACCGGCCTGCACCCCCACCTCGGCCGCGATCTCGCGCATGGTGACGGCGGCGAACCCCTTGCGGGCAAACAGCCTCTGCGCCGCCTTGCGCACCAGCGGGCCGGTGATTTCCGAGTGTGAGCCGGTTTTTCGAGCCATGGCTCCTCAATAACTGAACACCCGTTCACATCAAGTGCCCAGGTTGCGCCCGCGTCCAATTCGCCCGATAACGGCAGTGGTAGTTTTCGGGGGGGCCGATGCCGCGTCTGGGGAATGTCCTTGCCTTGCTTGGCGCACTGGCGCTTGCGGCCTGTGCCGATTTTCCGGATCTGGACGGCACGATCACCGGGCAGGTCCGCCGCGCGCCCTTTCCCGAGCTGGTGCCGATCGAGGAGATCCTCGCCGCAGCCCCGCGCAACGGCCAGGGCGCCGCCGAGGCCGCCGCGCGTTCGCTGGCAGGCCGGGCCGCACGGCTGCGTGCGCGCCAGGCAACGATCGCACGCACCGAGATCATCGACGACCGCACCCGCCGGCGCATGTCCGCCGCCGTGGCCCGCCACGCCAAATGACAGCCCGCCGTTGCAGTTGCCCACGGTTGTGAGGTAGACCCGCCCAAACCTTCCGGGAGACGCCGAAATGCCTGATCCTCTTCGCCTCGGTATCGCCGGCCTGGGAACCGTCGGGGCCGGGGTCATCAAGATCGTGCAGCGCAAGGCCGCGATGCTTCAGGCGCGGGCCGGCCGGCCGCTTTCCATCTCGGCGGTGTGCGCGCGCAACCGCGACAAGGACAGGGGCGTGCGCCTTGACGGCTACGCCTGGGAGGATGATCCCGTCGCCCTTGCCCGGCGCGATGACGTGGATGTCTTCATCGAGCTGATGGGCGGCGCCGACGGCCCGGCCAAGGCCGCCACCGAGGCCGCCATCGCCGCCGGCAAGGACGTGGTCACCGCCAACAAGGCGATGCTGGCCCATCACGGCCAGGCCCTGGCTCTGGCGGCCGAGGAACGGGGGCGGGTGATCCGCTTCGAGGCGGCGGTGGCCGGCGGCATCCCGGTGGTCAAGGCGCTTACCGAGGGGCTGGCGGGCAACGAGATCATCCGCGTCATGGGGGTGATGAACGGCACCTGCAACTATATCCTGACCCGGATGGAGGCCGCGGGCCTGCCCTACGGGGACGTCTTCGACGAGGCCGCCGCCCTGGGCTATCTGGAGGCCGACCCGACGCTGGACGTGGGCGGGATCGATGCCGGCCACAAGCTGGCCCTGCTGGCCTCGATCGCCTTCGGCACCGAAGTCGCCTTCGACGCGATGGAACTGGAAGGAATCGAGCGGATCACCATCGAGGACATCAAGCACGCCGCCGACATGGGCTTCCGCGTCAAGCTGCTGGGCGTGGCGCAGATGACGGGCCGCGGGCTGGAGCAGCGCATGTCGCCCTGCCTGGTGCCCGCCGCCAGCCCCCTGGGACAGCTGGAGAACGCCACCAACATGGTGGTGATCGAGGGCGATTCGGTGGGCCAGATCGTGCTGCGCGGCGCCGGCGCGGGCGAAGGCCCTACCGCCAGCGCGGTGATGGGCGACATCATCGACATCGCCCGCGGCACCCGGCTGTCCACCTTCGGCCAGCCCGCCGCCTCGCTGAAGAAACCGAAGACGGCAAAGGCCAGCGTGCCCGCGCCCTACTACCTGCGCATGGCGCTGCAGGACAAGCCCGGCGCCCTGGCCAGGATCGCCGCCGCTCTGGGCGATGCGGGCATCTCGATCGACCGGATGCGCCAATACGGCCACGAGGACGTGACCGCCCCGGTCCTGATCGTCACCCACAGGACCAGCCGCAGCGCCCTCGACGAAGCCATGGAGGGCATGGAGAAGACCGGCGTGCTGACGGGCCGGCCGGTGGCGATCCGCATCGAGGACGTCTGAGCGGCTTGTGCTGCCCTGCCGCGCCGGGCTAGGTGTGGGGCGGGAAGAGAACACGGGACGCAGGGACATGGTTTCACAGATCGAATTCCAGGACCGGATGCTTTCGCTCGGGCTGGCCCGGGTATCGGAGGCGGCGGCCATGGCCTCGGCTCGCCTGGTCGGGCGCGGCGACGAGAAGGCCGCGGATCAGGCCGCCGTCAACGCCATGCGCGAACAGCTCAACATGCTCGACATCCGGGGCGTGGTGGTGATCGGCGAGGGCGAGCGCGACGAGGCGCCGATGCTGTTCATCGGCGAGGAGGTCGGCACCGGCGAGGGCCCGGCCGTGGACATCGCGCTGGACCCGCTGGAGGGCACCACGCTGACGGCCAAGGACATGCCCAATGCGCTGACGGTCATCGCCATGGCCCCGCGCGGCACGCTGCTGCACGCCCCCGACGTCTACATGGACAAGCTGGCCATCGGGCCGGGCTATCCCGAGGGCGTGGTCTCGCTGGAGATGAGCCCCGCCGAGCGCGTACGCGCCCTTGCCCGCGCCCGCGGCTGCCAGGACCGCGACATCACCGTGTGCGTCCTCGAACGCCCCCGCCACGAGGAGATGATCGCCGACATCCGCTCGACCGGGGCGGCGATCCGGCTGATCACCGATGGCGACGTGGCCGGCGTCATCCACTGCGCCGAGCCGGAAAAGACCGGGATCGACATGTACATGGGCTCGGGCGGGGCACCCGAGGGGGTGCTGGCGGCCTCGGCGCTGAAATGCATGGGCGGGCAGATGTGGGGCCGGCTGATGTTCCGCAACGACGATGAGCGCCGCCGCGCCGCGAAGGCCGGGATCACCGACCTCGACCGCATCTATTCGCGCGACGAGATGGTCACCGCGGACGTGATCTTCGCCGCTACCGGCGTGACCGACGGCAACATCCTGGCCGGAATCAGGCGCGAGCCCGACTTTCTCGAAACCGAAACCCTCCTGATGCGCTCCAAGACCGGCTCCATCCGGCGGATGATCTACCGCAATCCCATCAATCACGAATGAGCGCGCGCGCCTTCCTCGGGGTCGAGCAGTCCCTGACGGGGCGGCGCTGGATCGGGCCGGGCGCGGAAGCCGAGCGCCGGGCCCAGGCGATGGCCCAGGGCACCGGCCTGCCTCTGCCGGTGTGCCACACGCTGGTGCGCCAGAACGTGGCGGCCGAGGACGCGCCCGCCTACCTTGCCCCCACCCTGCGCGAGCTGCTGCCCGACCCGGCCGGCCTGCGCGACATGGAGAAGGCGGCCGAGCGCTTCCTCGCCGCGCTGCGGGCAGGCGAGAAGATTGCCGTCTTCGCCGATTACGACGTGGACGGCGCGGCCTCGGCGGCACTGATCATCACCTGGCTGCGCGAGCGGGGGCGCGAGGCCACGCTCTACGTGCCCGACCGCATCGACGAGGGCTACGGCCCCAACCCGCGGGCGATGCGCAAGCTGGCGCGCGAGCACGGGCTGATCATCTGCGTGGACAGCGGCACGCTTTCGCACGAGGCCATCGCCGCGGCGGAAGGGGCGGATGTGATCGTGCTTGACCACCACCTGGGCGGCGAGACGCTGCCGCCGGCACTGGCCGTGGTCAACCCCAACCGCCAGGACGAAAGCGGCGATCTGGGGCATCTGTGCGCTGCCGGGGTGGTGTTCCTGTTTCTGGTCGAGGCGGGCCGGCGGCTGCGCGCGAGCGGCGAGCGCGCCCCCGACCTGATGCGCGCCCTCGATCTGGTGGCGCTGGCCACGGTGGCCGATGTGGCGCCGCTGGTGGGGGTCAACCGCGCCTTCGTGCGCCAGGGGCTGAAGGTGATGGCCGCCCGCCAGCGCCCCGGCCTGGTGGCCCTGGCCGATGCCGCCCGCCTCGATGCCGCCCCCACCTCCTACCACCTGGGTTACGTGCTGGGCCCGCGGGTCAATGCCGGGGGGCGGATCGGGCGGGCCGATCTCGGCGCCCGGCTGCTTTCCACCGCCGATCCGCACGAGGCCGCGTCTCTCGCCGCCCGGCTGGAAGAACTCAACGCCGAGCGGCGCGAGATCGAGGCCATGGTGCGCGACGCGGCGCTGGAGCAGGCAAGCACGCGGGGGCTGGATGCGCCGCTGGTCTGGGCCGCGGGCGAGGGTTGGCACCCGGGGGTGGTGGGCATCGTCGCCTCCCGCCTGAAGGAGATGACGAACCGCCCCGCCGTGGTGATCGGGCTGGACGGCGACGAGGGCAAGGGCTCGGGCCGGTCGGTCGCGGGAATCGACCTGGGTGCGGCGGTGCAGCGGCTGGCCGCCGAGGGGCTTTTGCTGAAGGGCGGCGGGCACCGCATGGCGGCAGGGCTGAGCGTGGCACGCGACAGGCTGGAGGCGGCGATGGCGCGGCTGTCGGAGCTTCTGGCGCGTCAGGGGGCGGGGCGGCTCGGCCCGCGGGAGCTGCGCCTTGACGGGCTGCTGATGCCGGGGGCCGCCACCCCCGAGCTGCTGGAGCGGATCGAGGCCGCGGGCCCCTTCGGCGCCGGCGCCCCCGCCCCCCGTTTCGCCTTCCCCGACCAGCCGGTGCGCTTTGCCCAGCCGGTCGGCGCGGGACATCTGAAGATCAGCTTCGGAGACGGGCCCGGCGGGGCGCTCGAGGCCATCGCCTTCGGCGCCTTCGACAGCCCCCTCGGCCCGGCATTCAAGGCGCGCGGTGCAGGGCGTTTTCACCTCGCGGGGCGGCTGGAGCTCAATTCATGGGGCGGCCGGCAGCGCGTACAGCTGCGCATCGAGGATGCCGCCCCCGCCTCGTGAAAAAGCGGCGATTTGCACAAAAATACTCTTGCCCTCTTTCCCGCTTTTCCCTAGATAACGCCGCACGCCAAGCGTGGCCCGTTCGTCTATCGGTTAGGACGCCAGGTTTTCAACCTGGAAAGAGGGGTTCGATTCCCCTACGGGCTGCCACCTCCCTGTCCGCATCACCCCTGCATCCCGGGTTCGCCGCCAGCCGTCATGACGCGCCCGGACGGTTCTGCCCCGGCGCCATGCCGGCACTGCCCCGGGTGCTTCCGGGCGGGATGGGTTCGTCCACCACCGTGGCCCGCCCGCGTCCGGCGCTCTTGGAGGCATAAAGCGCCCGGTCGGCATCCGAGAGCATGCGGTCCGGGTCGGGCCGGGCGTAGAGGTCGGAGGTGGTTATGCCGATGCTGGCCGACACCCGGCATTCGCGCCCCTCGAAGGTAATGGGGGCTTCCAGCCGCCGGACGATCCTCTCGGCGATGGCGCACAGGCGGGCCCGGTCCGTGAGGCGGCGGAAGATCAGCACGAATTCGTCGCCCCCCACCCGCGCCACCAGATCCTCCCGCCGGGTTTCGCTGCGCAGGACAGCGGCCACCGCCTGCAGAACATGGTCCCCGGCGGAATGGCCCAAGGTATCGTTGACCGTCTTGAAATGGTCGAGGTCGAGGTGCATCAGCCCGAAGGGTATGCCACATTCCGACAGTTCGCGCATCACCCGCTCCATCTCGCGGCGATTGGCCAGCCCGGTCAGGCTGTCGGTGTAGGCCTGTTTCTCGGCCTTCCGCCGGGCCTGTTGCAGGCGCGCGTTGAGGCGGCGCGATTCCTCCAGCACGGCAGATTTCGCCTCGAACAGATAGAGCATTTCCACCGCCAGATCGGTTGCCGCGAAATCGTTGATCGTGAGGGAAAAATCGCCCACTGCCTCGACCACGGAAATGCCAAAGGAAAGGTTCAGCAGCAGCCCGCCCTCAGCCCCGGCCTCCACCACGATACCCTTGAGCGCGGTCTGCGGTGCCTCGCACAGCCGCAGGTGCAGCTTGCGCCTGGCGATCTCGCGCAGCTCTTCCACGGAGCGCAGGCCCGGGCGGGGGCGGAGAAACTCGAACGCCTCGTGCACGGGGCGCCCGACAAGCGGGGCGTGCGGCTGCAGCTTGCGGATCGTCGGGCCGGCGCGGGCGATCCGCCCGTCCGGCGAAATCAGCACATGCATGGGCAGCAGCAGATCCAGCGCCGGGCCGGGCAGGTGAAGAGGTTTACCCATCGCCCTGCCCGCCCCCTGCCGCAAGGATGAACTGCCGGCCCTCGGAAAACCGCGGATCCAGCAGCCGCACCGAGAGGATTTCCGCGCCCTCCTGCCGGCCGAGGTGATCGAGCATCACCAGCGCACCGTAATCGTCCGCCAGGGCGCGCAGGATACCCATCATGACATAGCCGCTGCCGGCCAGCCTGAACCTGCAGCTCAGCGTGTAGCTGCCCGGCGTGTGGCCGCGCAGATCGATCTTCGGCACCTCGAGATCGGGCACGGCAAGGCGCGCACGCCCCTGCAGATCGCCGAGGGAGTGGAGGAAATCCTCGAAGGTCCCCCCCCCGAAGCGCAGCAGCCGGCGCACCCGCTCGAGCCCGGGGTGGGAAACCAGATAGGTGCCCAGATCCTCCAGCAGGGCCTCGCGCGGCTTGTCCAGCAGTGCCGACGCCGCAGAAAGCACCTGATCGGTGAGCGCATCCTCATAGATCGTCAGCGCCTCGAAGCCCTCGGGCCCGCAGCCGGCCCGGGCTGCAACCCGCAACCAGGCTTCCTGCCCGTAGGTATCCCTGACGAAGCACTGAAGAGACCTGTTGATCAGCCCGTGCATGCCTTCCCCTTCCTGCGGAGAAGGCTAGCGGCCGCGGTTTAAGAAAGGGCAAATGCGCCTGCGGGCACGGCAATCCGGCCAGCATCGGGGGGAATGCGCAACGGCTCAAGGCCGATCGTGTCGTTTTTCGCTGCCGCGGCGGGTTCAGCCCCGCCCGGCCCGGCCCCGTTCAGCACCAGCTGGCCTCGCCGGGGCCGCGCATGCGCAGCAGTTCCTCGACATTGGCGTCCAGCAGCTTGAAGCCGACATTGCCGTAAAGCACCTGCCGCCCGCCATTCATGATGAAGGTGGGGCTGCCGGTCACCGAGGCCTTCTGCGCGGCCAGGATATCGCGGTCCAGCGCCGCCGCCGCGGCCCCCGAGCGCAGGTGCCCCTCCAGGGCCTGCGTGTCAAAGCCCACGCCCTCGGCGCATTCGCGCTGCACCTGCCAGTCGGCGATGTCCCGCCCGTCGCGGAAGAAGGCGGTGCGCAACGCCCAGCTGAGCCGGTAGGAGGGGTGTTCGGTCAGCGGCGTATCCGCGTGCAGCCCCATCTCGCGCTCGGCCAGCTGCGCAGCCTTGAGCAGCATGTGCGGTGCCGTCGAAGACGCCGGGCGCGTCTTCGACCAGACATCGGGATGCACCTCCACGTGGTCGAACTCGGCCGCCACCTTGCGCACATGGTCGCCATAGCCCGCAAAGCCGCCGCGCCCGGCCCAGGAGGTCTCGATCTTGCCCACCGCATCGGGGAAGACCGAGCAGTAACGCAGCTCGAACTCCACCCGGTCGGCGTATTTCTCGATCAGCCGCTCCAGCCGGATGTTCGAGACATAGGCCCAGACGCAAAGGATATCGGAAAAATGCAGGACAACCGGTTTTTCACTCATGGCTCTGGCCTTTCATGATCTGGTTATTCGATCCGGGTGACCGGGCTGTCCTGCCCGGGGCTCACCCCCGTCCGGACCCACCTAGTGAGTTGCCCGATGTCCGGCAAGACCGCATCGGCGAAAGGCGCCAGCTCCTCCGCGCGGGCCGGGCCGGTGAGAACCGCCACGCACTGCATCCCGGCGGCGCGACCGGCGTGCAGGTCATGCAGGCTGTCGCCGACCATGGCGATGCGCCCGGGGGCCAGCCCCAGCCGCTCGGCAAAGGCCAGGCACATGCCGGGGCCGGGCTTGGCGCCAAAGCCGCTGTCGTAGCCGGCGATGTAGTCGAAGCGCTCTTCGATGCCGAAACCCGCCAGTTGCGCGCGCGCCGCCCGCTCGCTGTCGTTGGTGGCCACCCCCAGGGCCAGGCCGCCGGCGCGCAGCTCGTCGAGGAAAGGGGACAGCGGCAGCACCTCCACCGGCCGCAACGCCGTGGCGCGGCGGTCGAGATCCGCGGCCAGGGCGGCCAGCGAATGGCCGGGCAGCAGCGGCAGGGCCAGTTCCGCCGCCTCCCGGACCGTGCCGGCAATCACCGGACTGTCGGAGAGGAACAACCCTGCCGCCAGATCGTAGCCGAACACCTCGGCCAGTTCCGCCGCCAGCACCGGATCGCCCGCGGCATAGTCGCGGATCACCCCTCCGGCCCAGCTGCCGTAGGTTTTCTGGAAATCGAAGAATGTCCCGTCCTTGTCGAACAGGATCGCCTCTGCCCGCATCGCCGCCTCCTGCCGCCCGGCCCGTTTGCACATTTCCGCCAGCGTTGACAGGGAGCGGCATCTGCTTGACGATGTCAACAATGGAAGAGCTGCCCCCCTACCGCCTGCACGAGTCTCTCGGCTACCAGCTTTCGCTCACCGCCCGGTCGCTCGAGCGGCGGATGGACGAAAACCTGCGCAGCCTCGGCCTGAGCCGCATCACCTGGTGCGTGCTGCTGGCGGTGGGCAACGAGGGGCTGACCCGGCCCTCCGACATCGCCGCCTTCATCGGGATCGACCGCACGGCCACCTCGCGGGCGCTGCGCCAGATGGAGGCCGCCGGCATGGTGGCGCGGGCCTGTGGCGCGAAGGACAGGCGCACCACGCGGGTCAGGCTCACCGACAAGGGCAAATCGCTGCTGGGCCGGGCCACCCCCTTCGCGGTGCACAACGCCGCGCTGCTGGCCGAGCGGCTCAGCGAGGAAGAGCGCACGCAGCTGCGCCGGCTGCTGCGCAAGGCCCGCGCCGACGACGCGCTGCCGCTGTCGAAGCTCTAGGCCCAGGACCCACTGATCTCAGGTCCAGTGCACCCCGGCGCCGCCGGGCAGGGCCTGGCGGGCCTGCATCGGGGCTTCGGGCGGCAGGCCCTCTGAATCGCAGAATGCGACGACCCAGGCGTCATCGAGCATCAGGAAATCCAGAACCGCGCCGAGAAACTCCGGATCGCCGGCCCGCTCGCGCAGATCGGCGGCCGACGCCCCGGTGGAGCCCAGAAAGACCGGCAGCAGATCCCGGTTACCGGCCAGCCAGGCCAGCGCTTTCAGGGCAAGGGTTTCGGCGAATTCCTGCTGCATGGGGTCACTTCCCGGCTGTTTGAAACCAATTTTTAAC
>JALSGY010000416.1 GCA_026982515.1 Paracoccaceae bacterium | reverse complement strand
GGCGGCACGGATGACGCGGGCGAAGGCGTGATAGACGGGGGTGAACAGCACCACCCCGTCGCCCGGCTCGGTGAAGGTATCGACGCACAGGGCGGTGCCGTTGACCAGCCCGTGGGTGGTGAAGATATGATCGGGCGCCACCTGCCAGCCGTGGCGGGTGTGCATCCACCAGGCAATGGCGGCACGGTAGGCGGATTCGTCGCCGTAATAGCCGTAGATGCCGTGCCCGACCATCCTGCGCAGGGCATCCTGGATGCAGTCGGGAGCGCGGAAATCCATGTCGGCGACCCACATGGGAATGCCGTCCTCGGCCGGCACGCCGTAGCGGGCCTCCATGCTGTCCCACTTGGCGCACCGGGTGCCGCGCCGGTCGATGATTTCGTCGAAGTTCATGCGGGCCTCCGCTCCTGCTGTCCGTCGGGATGAGGCGGCCGGCCTTCATACCCCTGCGCCTTCACGGTTTATCCGGATCGGCCGGGGGTGCAAGGGCCGTTGCACGTGGCGGGCCCATCGCCTAAATGGTGGCCATGAGCATCCGACCGATCATCATCCACCCGGACCCGCGCCTGAAGAAGGTCTGCGCCCCCGTGCCCGTCATCACCGATGATCTGCGGCGGCTGGCCGACGACATGCTGGAAACCATGTATGATGCGCCGGGCATCGGGCTGGCCGCGCCGCAGGTGGGGGTGCTCAAGCGCCTGCTGGTGATGGACTGCATCAAGGAGGAAGGCGCCGCGCCCCGGCCCATGGTACTGTTCAACCCGGAAATCCTCTGGAGTTCGGAAGAGACGAACACCTACGAAGAGGGCTGCCTGTCGATTCCCGACCAGTACGCGGATGTGGAGCGCCCGGCCGAGGTGAAGGTGCGCTGGCTGGACCGCGACGGGAAGGTCCAGGAAGAGCACTTCACCGGGCTTTGGGCCACCTGCGTGCAGCACGAGATCGATCACCTCAACGGCAAGCTGTTCATCGATCACCTCAAGCCGCTGAAACGGCAGATGATCACCCGCAAGATGATCAAGCTCAAGCGCGAGAAGGCGCGCGCGTGAGCCGCCCCCTCATCCCGTGGCCCGATCCGCGTCTGCGCCGGCCGGCGGCGGCAGTGGCCGAAATCACCGGCGAGATCCGCGCCCTGTGGGACGAGATGATCGAGGTGATGGAGGCGATGCCGGGCATCGGGCTGGCCGCACCGCAGCTTGGCGTGATGCTGCGCCTGGCGGTCGTGGACGCCTCGCGCGAACGCGGGCAGGCGGTTCGCATGGCCAATCCGCAGATCCTGCATGCCTCCGAAAAGATGAACCTGCATGAAGAGGCCAGCCCCAACCTGCCGGGAGTCTCGGCCCGCATCAGCCGCCCGCGCGCTGTAACCGTGCGCTTCCTCAATGCCGCGGGCGAGGTGGAAGAGCGCGATTTCGTGGGCCTGTGGGCCACCTCCGTGCAGCATCAGATCGATCACCTCAATGGGCGGATGTACTTTGATCGCCTTTCGCCGGTGAAGCGGCAGATGCTGCTCAAGCGTGCGCTCAAGCTGCGGAGACGGCGGACATGAGGCTGGTGTTCATGGGAACGCCGGAATTTTCCGTGCCGGTGCTGGAGGCGCTGGTGGAAGCCGGCCACGAGGTGGCTGCCGTCTATTGCCAGCCGCCGCGCCCGGCCGGACGGGGCAAGAAAAAGCGGCCCTGCCCGGTGGAGACCCACGCGCAGGCACTGGGGCTGGAGG
>JALSGY010000415.1 GCA_026982515.1 Paracoccaceae bacterium | reverse complement strand
CGCATCTCCGAACCGATGCAGAAAGCATCCACCCCGCCTGCGGCAGCGCACAGATGGGCATAATGCAGGATGAACCGGCGGTAGGACCATTCCGCGGGGCCGGCATAGTCCACCGTGCCCGATCCGGGCGTGAAATCCTCCGGTTGCGCCGTGCCGAAAAAGGCCGCAACCTCCGCCTGCGCGGCCGCCGTGCCGTCAGGGCTGCCCGCCTGCCCGGGGGCCAGCGACAAGGTGATCCGCCCCCGCCACGGCAGGGCCGGCTGCCCGGGCGCGCCGGTCCAGGGATCGATCAGCCCGTTGCCGGGCAGCTGATCCATCAGGATGAAGGGGTAGAACACCACCTGCTTGGAGCGCCGGCGCAATTCGGCGATCGCCTCGATCACCGAGGCATCCGCCGGCGTGCCGCCATAGACCGGCGCGCCGTCCAGCTTCGGCACCAGCGCCGCCTCGGCACGCCCCAGCCCCGAAACCCGCCAGGCCATGTCGCGCCCGTCCACCTCCGCCTGCTCCACCTTCGGACGCAGGCTGGCCCGGTCGCAACGCAGATCGTCCCCGAACCACGAAACCACCAGCGAGACCGAGCCGCAGTTGGGCAGTTCCTCGTCGAGCGCCTCCACCGAAGTTGCGAAATCGCTCTTGCCCGAGGGGCTGTTCACATTGGCTGCCGTGACCTTCCCGTTGCCCCGGTCCAGATAGACCGGCGTGGTGGCCAGCGCATATTCCCCCGAGCCCGGAATCAGCGCCACGCCCCGGATCCCCATGGCCGGGTCGGTGGGCACACGCCCCTCCTCCGCCTGGGCCGGGCGGAACACCTCGAAGCTGAACTGCGGCACCCGGTTGCCGAACTGCCCCAGATCCAGATCCTCCAGCACCACATAGGCGGTGCCGCGATAGGCCGGGGTCGTTCCCGCCCCCTCCACCGCCTCGATCTTCGGATCGGGCAGCTGATCCTCCGTGCCCCGGTAGACGCGCATGTTCAGATCATCGCGCGCCAGTTCGCGCCCGTCGGCCCAGACACGCCCCACCCGGCTGATCACCCCCTCGCACAGGGCGATCGCCAGGCTCACCGAATAGGAGTAGCTCCTGCCCCCGCGACGCGCCCCGCCGCCCTTGCCCGAGCCGCCGCCCTGAACGCTCTCGACGAAACGCGAGGCCCAGATCACCTGCCCCGGCACCCGCATCCGCCCGTAGACCTGTGCAATTGCCGCCCCCTCGCCGGCCCCGGTCAGGCGGAAACGGTCCACCCGGCCGGTCTCCACCGGCTCCGAGCCGGCTCCCATCAGCCGCGCATCGACGGCCCGGCCCAGCCCGGCCCCGATCGCCCGGCCGATCACCACCGAGGACAGCCCCAGCACGCCGCCTCCCACCGAGGCGCCAGCCGCCGCGCCAACCGCCGATAATACTATCGTCGCCATCAGTTACCCCCGTAAGGAAATTCGAACACCGCCACGATGCGCCGCCGCCAGGGCGCGGAAAGCGGGCTTTCCACCACCCCGTGCCCGCAATAGGCGTGGATGAAACGCTCCGGCATACCGCCGGCATGGATCCCCAGATGCTTGGCCACCGCGCCCTCGCGCATCCGGAACAGCAGCACATCGCCCGGTCCCATCCCGGCCAGAGCCTTGCGCCGCATGTGCCGCCGCGCTGCCGCCCACAGCAGCTCCTCCCCCCCCGGCTCGCCCCAGTCGGGGGTGTAGGCCGGCACCGGCTCGGGCTCGTTTCCGTGCAGCTCGCGCCACACCCCGCGCACCAGCCCCAGGCAATCGGCCCCCGCCCCCCGCGCCGAGGCCTGGTGCACGTAGGGCGTGCCCAGCCAGCCGCGGGCCGCCTCCACCACCGGGCTCACGCGCTCAGGCTCCCGCCATCGTTCACCCCGTCGCGGCGCGGCACGCTCAGCTGCCAGTCCTCGCCGGGGATCGCCGGAAAACCGCGGTAGTTGACGACATTGCCGAACTTCAGCCGGCAGGTCTCCAGCCGCCGGTCGCAGCCCGCCTCCAGCCGCAGCTCGTCGCCCGCCGCCACCGGCGCGCGCAGCCCCTCCCACAGCTCGATCACCCGCCGGCCCCCACGCAGCCGGTCGTTCTTGACCACCCCGGCAAGCCCCGCCGCCGCGCCCGAGCGCATCACCAGCCGGCCCTTCTCGAACCAGCGCTCGGCAAAGCCCGCCAGTTCGGCGAATTCGAACTCCCGCCCCTCGCGCACCGCCTCCACCGGCCCGATGAAGGCATAGCCCGGCCGGTCGAGATCGACACCGCAGGCCGCATCTCCCAGCACCGCCGAGCAGGGCCGCTGATAGACCCGCCCGCGCGGCTGGCCCAGCGCCTCTGCCAGGCCCCGCAACTCGGCCTGGAAGGCGCCGCCGGCGCGGCGGATCTCGCCGATGGTGCCTGCAAACAGCACCACTCGCTGCTCGATCTCGCGCCAGTTCACCAGCCAGGCGGTCACCTGCGCCCCGTCATAGCGCCCGGCCAGCACGTCGGCTTCGCTGATCGCCTCGCCCGAGAGCACCCCCAGCGCCTCGGTATTGTCCACCGCCAGCCCGGTGGTCTGCTCGATGGCCCGCGCCGACAGCCCCGCCTCGGGGCGAAACACCACCCCCTCGAAGCTCAGCGCCACGTCATGATCGGTGAAGCCCAGCACCTCCCCGTCGGCACGCGCCACCGCCCAGCAGCGGCACAACGTGGTGACGCCGCTCTCCAGATGGGCCTGCAGGGCCTGCGGCAGCGCACTCATGAGCGCACCTCCACCACCGGAACACTGGGCACCTCGCCGGCCTGGAAACTGGCAACCGAGGTGCGGATCGCATCGGTATCGAAACGCACCGGCACGTCGAACTCGAACCCGGCCGTCACCTGCGCCCCCGCCCCCGGCGGATCGGCGAAGGTGATCACCCCGGTGGCGGTATCGACACTGAAATGCACCCCTTCGCTCTGGGGATCGCGCGCCACGCCGACCCGCACCGTGCCCGCCACCGGCTTGGTGATCGGGCGCAGATAGGCCGCCTCGCCGCTGCCGTACTGCTTGACCAGCTGGAAATCGGCGCGCACCCCGTCGCCGACGCCCAGCAGCTGATCCTCGAATCCCACCTCCGCCGAGGGCGCGCATGACTTGTAATCGGACCAGTCCTTCCATCGAAACCCGTAGAGCTGCCCCCGCCGGGCCTCGAAAAAGGCCACCAGCTGCTCGATATCGTCCAGAGAGCGCATCCCCAGCCCGGCATCATAGCGCCGGCGCGAATGGGCCCAGGGGCTGTTGCGCTCCTCGAACCCGTTCGCCAGCGAAACGATCTCGGTGCGCCGCTCCGGTCCGCCCACGGAGCCGAAGCTCAAGTCGGCCGGAAACCTGACCTCGTGAAACCGCATCGATCCTCTCCCCTACCTGTTGCGCTGCCCGCGGGCCAGAACCCGCCCCAGATGGGCCGCGATCTGCCCCTGCGAGCGGCGGAATCCCTCCACATCGGGAGTGGAAATGTTGAACACCACATTCACCGGCCGCCCGCCGCCCTCGGCGCGCACCCCCAGCCGCCCGTCGGCGCCGCGCGCCAGCGGCAGGATCGCCTCCGGCCCCGCCTCGCCCATCAGCCCCAGGCCGCCGCGCATGGGAAAGGCCACTGGCCCGCTCACCACCCCGCCGCGGGCAAAGGGCATCACCCGCCCCTGGGCAAGACCGCCGCCCGCCGCGAAGGGAAGGAGCGAGCCGATCACCGCCTCCATACCCCCCGCCAGCAGCCCCGCGGCCCGGTCCGTCACCGGCCGCAACGCGGCGCGATAGGCCGCGTCCACCATCGAGCGGCCCACCTCGCGCAGCGCCTGGGAGAGCCGGTCACCGTCAAACACCAGCCCGTCGATCGCCCGGCGCAGCCCCTGGGCGATCCCGCGCTTCATGCCCCCCAGTTCGCGCGAGGTGTCGGCGATGGTCGCCCGCACCTGCACCAGCTCCTGCGAAAATGCCGCGGTCATCGCCGCGGCACCGCTCATCGTGCCCTCCAGCGCCTCGATCTGCGCCCGCAGCGCCTCGGGCTTGTTCCTGTCGATCATCGATCCCTTCCTCTCGCTCGGCATGCGGCTGCGGCCCGTTGTCGGGGAAGGCCGCCGCCAGTTCCTCCAGCCGCGACCGGCTCAGCGGCGCCACGCCGCCCCCCCGGCCCAGCATCAGCGCCAGTTCCGCCGGCGTGAGCGCCCAGAACTCGGCCGGCCTCAGCCCCAGCCCCTGCATCCCGGCCCGCATCAGGGCGGGCCAGTCGAAGGCGCTCATTCCTGCCCGGGCAGGGCGAAGGCCCGGCCCAGCAGCTGCCCCGCGGCGCGCGCCGCAGCCAGCGGCCCGCCCTCGATCTCGGCGCACAGCAGATCCTCCGGCGCGCCCTCCCAGCCGCCGCCGCGCAGACCTGCCGCCACCAGCGCCAGCACGTCACGGGCCGAGAACTCCCCGCCCTCGAACCGCTCCACCAGCGCCACCAGGCTGTCCTCGCCCAGCCGCGCCTCCAGTTCCGCCAGCGCTCCCAGCGTCAGCTTCATCACCCGGCGCTGGCCGTCGATCACCAGCGCCACCTCGCCCGCCCAGGGGTTCGCCATGGCCTAGATCGCCGTGAAGCTCAGCGCCCCGGCCGAGGCCAGCGACATCTCGTAGGTGGCTTCGCCGTTGTGGCTGCCGGCATATTCGATCGCCGTCACCTGAAACGGCCCCTCGATGATCCCGAAATCCGGGATCACGATCTGGAACTGCGGGATCGTGCCGTCGAAGAACACCTGGCGCATGCGCTCGTCCGTCACCTCGTCGCGAAACACCCCCGAACCGGATACCGAGGCGCTCTTCACCCCCGAGCCGGCCAGCAGTTCGCGCCAGCCGCCGGCACTTTCCAGAGAGGTCACATCCACGCTCTCGGCGTTGAAGGAAATGCGCGTGGCACGCAGCCCCGCCACGGTGGTGAAACTGCCGCCACCGGTCATGTCGAGCTTTACAAGAAGGTCCTTGCCGTTCTGGGCAACCATGTCCATTCACTCCAGTTGTCGAAAAGTTCAATCCTCGACGCGCGCCGCGAAACGCAGGTCGATGCGCCGGATATCGGCGCCCTGCACACGCCGGGCGGTGGCGTGCAGGAAGTTGAGGTAAACCAGCCGCCCGCGCGCCAGCACCAGATCGGCACCGGACAGCGCGTCCGAGACCGCCGCCGCCACCTCCTTGGCGGAGAGAAACCCCGCCGCCGATGTCACCACCGAGACGGTGAACTCGTGCACCGCGCCCCGCCCGGTGCCGTCGCCGCGCTCGTGCGCCTCCTCGGGGCCGATCACGACATAGGTCGTGGGCACCGTGCCGGGCGGCGCGGCATCGAATATGTCCGTGCCCACCAGCCCGGTCAGCACCGGATCGGCCAACAGCCGCTGATACACCGCCTCCTGAAGGGCGGCCGCCACGCCGTAACTCATGCCAGAACCTCCTCGCGGGCATGGCACGTCAGATAGCGCCCCTGCCCGTCAGCCTCTGATACCGCCAGAATGCGAAACACCCGGCCGCCCTCGCGAAACCGCTGATCGGGGCGCGGACGCATCGGATCGCCCGGCGGGGCGGCACGCACCACGATGCGGTAGGCCACCGCCGAAAGCGTCACGTATTCCCCCGCCGTCTCGCGCCCCGACCCGGCCTTCACCGCGGCCCACAGCTCGCCCACCGGCGCCCAGCTCTCGCGCAGGCCACCGGCCCCGTCCGGGGCCCGCACCGCCTCTTCCAGCACCAGCCGGCGATTGAGCTTCACCCGCCCCCTCATCGCACCCCCCCGCCAAGGATGCGCACGTTGCGGTAGCGCTCCACCAGCACCCCCACCCCGTAGGGCAGCTCGCCCGCCTCTCCCGAGGCCGAGCGGCTCTCGTAGTAATGGGCCGCCAGCAGCATCACCGCCTGGCCCAGATCCGCCGGCACATCGGCCCAGGCCGGCCCGTAGCCGGCGGTGAAGTCGATCTCCGCCGAGCCCCCCGAGGGGATCGCCGGCAAGGCCGTGCCCGCGGCCTCCAGCACCGGGCGATGATCGTCCGGTCGCAGCCGCCAGACGGCCGCATCGGCCAGGCTCGCCTGGCCCAGCCGGTCCACCAGCCGCACCGCCCCCACCGCCGAGACCGGCGCCAGCGGCAACGCCTGGCGACCAGGCTCCCGCCAGGCGGTGAGCGTCCAGGTATACTGCTTTTCCACCAGCACCTTGCCGGTGCGCGCCTCGATCGCCGCAATCGCCGCGCGCAGGTAGTTCTCCAGCACCGCATCCTGTGCCCCGTCGCTGGAAAACCCGCGCCCCAGCAGCAGGTGATCCCTGAACTGCACCACCGGCAGGGCGGTGGAAGGCACCGAGCTCTGCTCGACTAACATCATCCGCATTCTCCGAATTTCAGCCCCCCTGACGGGCCACCGGGCCCCGCAAGGCCCGGCACCCCGCCGCGAAAGATGGGCGCGCGCTCCCGCATCGCTCGGACGGAGGGGAGCAGCTAGACGACACGGGAATCGATGCGCGCGCCCACCGGGGCACGGGCCTCCGGCCCGCCCCCTATCCCGGCTCGCCTCAGGCGACCGAGAATTTCAGCAGCTTGATGGCGGCAAAGTCGCTCACGTCGCCGCCCACCCGCTTGGTGGCATAGAACAGCACGTTGGGCTTGGCGCTGAACGGATCACGCAGGATGCGCAGATCGGGGCGCTCGGCCACCGTGTAGCCGGCCTCGAAATCGCCGAAGGCGATCGCCGCGCCAAGCGAGGAGATGTCCGGCATGTCCTCGGCGATCAGCACCGGGTAGCCCATCAGCCGCGCCGGCTCCCCGGCGGCCAGGCCGTCGCTCCACAGGAAACGGCCATCGGCATCCTTGAGCTTGCGCACCTGCCCGGCGGTCTTGGAGTTCATCACGAAAGTGCCGTTGGCGCGGTACTGCGCACCCAGGGCATAGACCAGTTCCACGATCTTGTCGGCCGAACCGAAATCGCCGTCCACGCCGGTGGGCACATAGCCGATGGAGCCCCAGGCCCACAGCGCGTTGTCCACCTGCGGGTGGCTCAGGAAACCGGTCGGCTTGTCCACCCCGTCGCCATTGATGAAGGCCGCGGCCTCGGCGCGGGCGAAGCGGTCGGCAATCCGGCCGGCCAGCCAGCCCTCGATGTCGAAGGCGCTGTCATCCAGCAGCCGCTGGCTGACCTTGGGCAGGGCCGACAGCTCGTGCAGCGGGATGGTGATGCGCTCGATGGCAGGGGTGGCGGTCTCGGCGGTGGCGGCCAGTTCACTGGCCCAGCCGGAGCCCACGTCGGTGGTGTCGATCAACACGTCGTAGCTGGTCGCCTCCACCTTGACCACGCTGGCCACCTGGCGCAGCGAGGCGGTGGAGTTGAGCACGCTCCTGATGCTTTCGGCCGTCTGCGGATCCACCAGATAGCCGCCATCGGCGGCCACCGCGGTGGACATCGCCTTGCCTTCCAACTCCAACCCGCGCAGGCCGTCGTCATCGCCCGAGCGCACATAGGCCTCGAAGGCCTTGCGGTGGGGCACTTCGGCCTCGGCCGAGGTGGCAAGGGCCGGTCGCCCCAGGGTCACGGATTTCCTGTCCAGCATGGTCAGTCGCTCTTCCTGTTGTTGAAGTTTCGCATCAATTTCAGCCTGGAAATTTCTGAGTTCGCTCATGAAACAGGCCATGGCTTCCTTCGCCTCCGCGGCCGGATCCCGGGCTTGAGGCATACCGCCCCCGGCCCGAGCCCTCGTCTCGGTCTTGCTCATCAAACTGTCCTGTCCAGATCTTCTCTTCGCCGGCTCAGTCGCGGGCCAGCATGCGGCGGGCCTCGTGAAAGAGATCCGCCAGTTCGCGCAGCGTCTCGGCCCGGGAGCTTTCGCCCTTGGCCCCGACCCGCGCCTGGGGAAGCATCGGGAAGGTCACCAGCGACACCTCCCACAGCTCCAGCTCGGACAGAAGCCGCCGGCCCCTGTCATCCTTGCGCGCCTTCACCGTGCGATAGCCGATCGACAACCCGTCGATCGCTCCCGCCGCGATCAGCGCCGCCGCCTCGCGGCCCCTTTCCACATCGGTGAGGATACGCCCCTTCACGTAAAGCCCCCGCTCGTCCTCGCGCACCTCGTCCCAGATGCCGATCGGCTGCGCCGGGTCGTGCTGCCACAGCATCTTGACCCGCCGGCCCGCCGCCTCCAGCGCCTTCAGCGAGGCTGCGTAGGCCCCCGGCTGCACGATGTCGCCCCCCCGGTCGGGCTTGCCGAAATAGCTGGCATAACCCTCGATCTTCACCCCGTCGGTCACCGAAAGCCCTTCGCCCAGCCGGCAGAACTTGCGCTCCGGCGCCCCGTTTTCCCAGCCTTCCATCTCAGCCCCTTTCCTCCTCGTCCTCGCCCGGCGCCAGCCCCAGAAGGGCGCGCTTCTCGGCATCGCTCAGAAAATCCGCCGCGCTCACCCGGGCCCATTGCGCCTCGCGCTCGGCGGCCAGCGCCGGCACCTGGTCGAGGTCCGGGCCCAGCGCCAGCTCCTCGCCGCAATACCCGCTCAGCCAGTGCGACAGCGCCGCCGTCACCCGTGCCGCCAGCGGCAGCACCGTCAGCCGGTAGAAGGCCCGGTTGGCCTCCTGGTAATTCGCGTAGGTCGCATCGCCGGGGATCCCCAGCAGCATCGGCGGCACCCCGAAGGCAAGGGCGATCTCGCGCGCCGCCGCCTCCTTGGTCTTCTGGAATTCCATGTCCGAAGGGCTGAAGCCCATCGGCTTCCAGTCCAGCCCGCCCTCCAGCAGCATCGGCCGCCCGGCATTGCGCGCCCCCTGGTGATGGGCCTCCATCTCGGCCAGCAGCCGCTCGTACTGCTCGGCGCTCATCGCCCCCTGCCCGTCCGCGCCCCGGTAGACGATCGCCCCCGACGGCCGCGCCGCATTGTCCAGCAGCGCCTTCGACCAGCGCGAGGCGGCATTGTGCACATCCACCGCCGCCGCCGCCGCCTGCATCGGGGACAACCCATAATGGTCGTCCTGCGGATGAAAGGCGCGCACATGACAGATCGGCGAGATGCCGTCGCCCACCGCGAAACGGTGCTTGCGCCCGCCCACCGCATATTCATAGGCCACCGGCCAGCCGTCGGCGCCGGGCACCAGGCGCATGCGGTCCGAGCGCAGCACGTGCAGCTCGGCCGGCAGGCCCCCGACCCCGCCCACCGCCTCCACATAGCCGTTGCCCGACAACAGAAGATGCCCGTAAAGCGACTCCAGAAGTTCGGCCCGGCCCTGCAGCGGGTTGGGCCGCGCCAGCAGCCGCAGCACGGGGTGCTCGTCGAAACGCCGCCGCCCGGAACGCAGCACCAGCGGCAGCGCCGCCGCGGCTTCGGCAATCAGCCGAACCGAACGAAACCCCACCGGGTTGCCCAGAAAGCCCACCCGGGTAAGGCTGGCGGTATCGCGCGCGCTCCATGCCACCCGCCCGGACGAACCCCAGGCCACCACCCGCCCCGTGGCCGAAGCCTTCCGTTCCGGCACATCGCGCGACGCCCGGCGAAACAAATCAAACACCATGAAGATGCATCTCCTTCCTGAACTTCCCTGCCCTTCGCCCAGGCAAATACCCCCCGGAGGCCCCGAAACCCGCCCCGGGGCGCCTGGACTTCATGCCTCCGGCGGGAGTATTTCCGGACAGAAGAAGAAGGGGTTATCCCAATGTCCTGATGCGCGGCCTGCGCCAGCGCGCCGCCGGCTCGATCATCAGCTCGTGCAGCGCCCAGACAAGCGCATCCACCCGGTCGGGCGAGCCCGCCCCCTCGTAGCCGCGCCCCGTCATCGCGCACATCTGCTCTTCCAGCCGCTCAAGCCCCGGCAGATGCGCCACCCGCCCCTGTTCGTAGAGCGCGGCCACCGGCTCGGCGCGGGCCAGCTTGCCGCGCGCCGCGCGCACCGCCCGGAAGGGAACCAGAGGATCGACCTGCCGGATCACGCTCTCCACCAGATCACCGCCCTGGTTGACCTCGGCAACCAGCCGCTCGGCCCCGTGCCGGTGCAGCGCATCGATCGCCGCCTCCGCCCAGACCCGGGGAGAGGCGGCCCGCACGGTGGCATCCTCCAGTACCACCGCCCGCCATTCCTGCGGCGGCCCCTCGGTAGCGGCCCCGACCACCACGATCCCGCATTCGTCCGCGCCCGCATGTCCGCTCACCGCCGGATCCACCGCCACCACGACCCGCGACAGCGCCGACGCCTGCTCGATCCGCGCCTCCTCCAGCATCGCCATGTTCCACAGCGCGCCCTCCACCTCTTCCAGCAGCACCCCGTCCAGCTCCTGCCGGCCAAGCGCGGTGCCCGCGTAACGGGCCCGCACCTCGGCCAGGAAACTCTCGGCGAGGTTTGCCCGGTTGGCCTCGGTGGGGGCATGGGTCACCACCGTGGAGGGGCTGGCCAGGATCCGCCTCAGCACCTCGACATTGCGCGGCGTGGTGGTCACCACCACCCGGGGGTCATCCCCCAGACGCAGGCACATCTGCAGCATGTCCCAGGCCTCGGCACCCTTCTTCCACTTGGCCAGCTCGTCCACCCAGGCCGCATCGAACTGCGGCCCGCGCAGCCCCTCGGGCTCATGGGCCGAGAACAGCTGCGCGGTGGCGCCGTTAGGCCACTCCAGCAGCTTGCGCGAGGCGCGCCACTCGGGCCGCCGATCGGGCGGCGAGCAGGCGAGGATGCCGCTTTCGCCGAAGACCATCACCTCGCGGGCCTGTTCGATGGTCTCGCCCACCAGCGCCACCCGCCGCGCGCGCCCCGCATCCAGGGGCCGCGCCCCCTCCACCTGGGCGCGCACCCACTCGGCCCCGGCCCGTGTCTTGCCCGCGCCGCGCCCGCCCAGGATCACCCAGGAACGCCATTCGCCCCCGGGGGGGCGCTGATGCGCCATGGCCCAGAACTCGAACAGATAGGGCAAGGCCAGCAGCGCCCCCTCGCTCAGTTCGTCAAGAAACTTCTCCTGAACCTCCCGCGGCGCGCAGGCGAGCCATTCGGCGTCCGACCTCCTGTCGGGCGGCATCGAAATCGAGCGCAAACTGCCCGGCAATTCCCGCCTGTTTCCGCAACTCCCGTGCAAGGCGCTGTGCCTCCTCGTAATACATCCGGGCCTCCGCCTTCAGCTGGGCCCGCAGTTTCTGCAACTCCGACGGTGAAACCTCCTTGCCCTGCCGCAACCGCTTGCGGCAGGCCTCGATCTCGCGTGCCGTCTCTTCGAAATGCTCCTTCGCCGCCCGGAGAATCTCTTCGGCGGCCCCGTCGTCTCCTTCGGGTGTGATCAAAGTCATATGTTCAGATTCGCCTCTCATGCTTCTCCGCACGAGCGAAACGGAAAAGGCGGCCCCGGGTTACCCCGGGCCGCCTTGCCCACTTCTTCTAGCTTGCCACGGGTTATACCCTGCAGCGTGCGCCGTGTCAAGCGGGCTCTACCTCGGGTTGCGAACGCCCCGCTTAACGAAAGGTTGAGCCGCCTCCGGAGGAAAGCTCAGTTTCCGCCGTTGCGCTTCCTTTCCGCCTCGATCGCCCGCCACTTCGCCACATTGGCGTTGTGCTCGGCCAGGGTGCGCGCAAAGGCATGCCCGCCGGTGCCATCGGCCACGAAATACAGATAGTCGGTATCGGCCGGGTTCAGCACCGCCTCGATGCTGGCCAGCCCCGGATTGGCGATCGGCGTCGGCGGAAGGCCGGTAATCACATAGGTATTGTAAGGGGTTTCCCGGCGAAGTTCACTTCGCCTTATTTTCCGCCCCAGCACGCCGCGGCCCTCGGTCACCCCGTAGATCACCGTCGGATCGGTTTGCAGGCGCATGCCCCGCCTGAGGCGGTTGATGAACACCGAGGCCACCGTCGGGCGCTCCTCGGGCAGGGCGGTTTCCTTCTCGACGATCGAGGCCAGGATCAGCGCCTCCTGCGGCGTCTCGAAGGGCAGACCCTCGGCGCGCTTCTCCCAGGCGGCGGCCAGCCGGGCGGCCTGTTTCTCCTGCATCCGGCGCAGCAGCCCGGACCGGCTGTC
>JALSGY010000414.1 GCA_026982515.1 Paracoccaceae bacterium | reverse complement strand
CCCGCGGGCCCCGGCGCTCTTCGCGCACGGTGGGGCTTTCGTCCGACAGCCCCTCGACCGTCAGCACCAGCCTGCGCGGAGTGGAAAAGGCCCCGGCGCCGGAATAGGTCAGCCCGGCCTCCACCAGCCCGTCGGTCATCAGCCGCCTGAGGCTTTCGCGGGCGCGGGCCTGCATGCGGGCGGGGATTTCCTCCGAATACAGTTCGATCAGAAGATCGGGCATCAGTCGGTCCTTTCAGGCGGCGGCGGGCAGCCCGCGGGCGGTGGATCCCCGGCGAAGACCTCCTTGCCGCAGCGGTTGAGCTGCTGCCAGGAATAGCCCCGCCCGTCCGGGTAGATGGCAACCACGCGATCGACGCCGTAGGTGATGTTCTCCACACCCATCAGCGCCACCGCCCGGCCTGCCTCGAGATCGGTGCCGATCTGGCGGGCATCGAAACAGTCGAACCAGCCCGGGGCGGTCAGCGGCGTCGGCTCGGGGTGGGCGGCGTAGGCATCGGCCAGTTCCTGCTGGCCCTGCCCGACGGTAAAGCATGAACGGTAGCGGATGGGAGAGCTGTTGGCGTCGATCCCCCGGAAATCGCTGACGGGGATCGCCTCGGCCACCCCGCCGGGGGGCGTCAGGCGGATCTCGGCCGCCGGCGAGGCCGGATCGATCTCGTCATAGAAACCGTAGATCTGGAAATAATAGACCCCTGCGCCCATCAGCACCGCCGACAGCACGATGATGCCCACCAGTATCTTTCCCGTCATGCCGCCTGCCCTCCCGCTTCGGTCTTGATGAAGGCATCGGCGCAGGCCTTTGCCAGGGCGCGCACGCGCCCGATGTAGGCCTGCCGCTCGGTCACCGAGATCACGCCGCGGGCGTCGAGCAGGTTGAAGATGTGACTGGCCTTGATGCACTGATCATAGGCCGGATGGGCCATGATGATGCGCTTGCCGGTCTTGGGGTCGGTCTCGGGCTGGGCGAGGATGCGCCGGCACTCCGCCTCGGCATCCTCGAAATGACGAAACAGCATCTCCACGTCGGCCACGTCGAAGTTCCAGCGCGAGTATTCCTCCTCCGTCTGGCGGAAGATATCGCCGTATTTCAGCGCGATCGGGGCGTCGGGATCGTTGAAGGGCATGTCCATCACGTGGTCGATGCCCAGCACGTACATCGCCAGCCGCTCCAGCCCGTAGGTCAGCTCTCCCGAGACGGGGTGGCAATCGTGCCCGCCCACCTGCTGGAAATAGGTGAATTGCGAAACCTCCATGCCGTCGCACCACACCTCCCAGCCCAGCCCCCAGGCGCCCAGGGTGGGGCTTTCCCAGTCGTCCTCGACGAAGCGGATGTCGTGCAGGGCCATGTCGATGCCGATTGCCTCGAGACTGCCAAGATAGAGATCCTGCAGATCGGGCGGGCTGGGCTTGATGATCACCTGGAACTGGTAGTAGTGCTGCATCCGGTTGGGGTTTTCGCCATAGCGCCCGTCGGTGGGCCGGCGCGAGGGCTGCACATAGGCCGCAGCCCAGGGGCGTGGCCCCAGGGCACGCAACGTGGTGGCCGGATGAAAGGTGCCCGCCCCCACTTCCATGTCATAGGGCTGAAGCGCCGCACAGCCCTGTGCGGCCCAGTAGGCCTGAAGCCGCAGGACGATTTCCTGAAAACTGCGCGGTGTCTTGCCCGTCTCGGCCATCTGCTACCCTTCCCGAAAGCGCGTCCTCAATAGGCACTGGTGCGGC
>JALSGY010000413.1 GCA_026982515.1 Paracoccaceae bacterium | reverse complement strand
CTCGGCGGTGGGTATCATCCACCAACCGTTGGTGGTGCGGTAGCTGTCCTCGGCGAATTTCGGCAGCTGGCCGGTGCCCACCATCGCCTCGTCGCGCACCAGTACAGGCGTGTTCATCTCGGTCAGCCCGTGCTCGGTGGTGTGGATGTCCAGCATGAACTGGGCCAGCGCCCGATGCAGCCGGGCCATGGCCCCGCGCATGACCACGAAGCGCGAGCCGGAAAGCCGGGCCGCGGCGGTGAAGTCGAGGCCCCTGGCGGCGGGCAGCTGGTAGTGTTCCTTCGGCTGGAAATCGAACCGGCGCGGCGTGCCCCAGCGGCGGATCTCCACGTTGTCGTTTTCGTCCGCGCCATCGGGCACGTCCCCGGCAAGGGTGTTGGGCAGCTCCAGCAGCGCGGCGCGCAGCTCGGCGTCTTTCGCCCTGGCCTCCTCTTCGAGACGGGCGATCTCCTCCTTCTTGGCGGCCACCAGGGCGCGCAGGCGTTCGAACTCGGCCTCGTCGCCCTTCGCCTTCGCCGCGCCCACCTGCCTGCTGGCCGCGTTGCGTTCGGCCAGGGCGGCCTCGGCGGCGGCGATGGCGGCGCGGCGGGCCTCGTCGATGGCCAGGATGCGGGCCGCCACGCCCGACAGCCCGCGCCGGGCCATGGCGGCGTCGAAGGCCTCTGGGTTGTCGCGGATCACGCGGATGTCGTGCATGGGGCGGTTCCTTCGCTTGACGGCGGACTTGCCGCCCCCATATGCCGCAAGGACATGTCACTGTGAACCCGAAATCGGCCGCCCTTCGCTTGCCAAGCATCCGGGCCGCATATAGGGTGCGCGCCAATCCGGGCCGGGGCCTCCGGCCCATCAACAAAGGACACAAGAATGTTTGCAACGCCTGCCTATGCGCAAGCTGCGGGAGGGGCCGGGGGGGCCTTCGCCAGCTTCATCCCTCTGATCCTGATTTTCGGCATCATGTATCTTCTGCTGATCCGTCCGCAGCAGAAGAAGATGAAGGAACACAAGGCGATGATCGAGGCGCTGCGCCGCGGTGACCAGATCGTCACACAGGGCGGGATCATCGGCAAGGTGACCAAGGTCAAGGAAGACGGCGAGGTCGAGGTCGAGATCGCCGACGGCGTCAGGGTGCGGGTGGTGAAGGCGACCATCTCGCAGGTGCTTTCGAAAACCGAACCGGCGGCGGACTGATCGCCGGAAGACGGGGCAGGGAACATGCTGCAGATCCAGACGTGGAAGCGTGTCGTCATCTGGGGGCTGGTGGCTCTCG
This sequence comes from Paracoccaceae bacterium, assembly GCA_026982515.1. GTDB lineage: Bacteria > Pseudomonadota > Alphaproteobacteria > Rhodobacterales > Rhodobacteraceae > S012-89. Next base: position 460 of record JALSGY010000413.1, on the reverse strand, counting down.
GGTTGTATTTCGCGCTGCCCAACGCGTTCTATTCGCGGGTTGAGCAGCACAATGACGCGCTCAAGGCGATCGAGCAGCAGGGAGAAACCCCCGAGCTGGCCGCCCAGCGCGATCTGTGGCCTTCCTGGATGCCCTCTTCGCTGGTCAATCTCGGGCTCGATCTGCGCGGCGGCGCGCAGCTTCTGGCCGAGGTTCAGGTGGAAGACGTCTATGCCGACCGGATGGACGGCTACTGGCCCGAAATCCGCAATGCCCTGCGCGCCGAGCGCGACGTGGTGGGCACCATCCGCCGCCTGCCCGCCCCCAAGGGCGAGCTGCGCATCCGCATCTCGAAACCCGAGGGCATGGAGCGGGCGCTGGAGGTCGTGCGCGCGCTGGCCCGGCCGGTGGTTTCGCTCACCGGGGTGGGCTCGTCCGACATCGTGGCCCGCGGCGAGGGCGACACGATCATCATCACCCT
>JALSGY010000412.1 GCA_026982515.1 Paracoccaceae bacterium | reverse complement strand
TGGAAGCGGGCGTTCCACAGCACCGTCAGGAAGATGATCGGGAACAGGAACAGCACCGCCGCCATGTAGGTGGGGATGCCGGTCCGGACGATTTCCGGGGTGACCAGAAGGTAGAACAGCAAGATCACGGGGAAGGCGAGGATCAGGTTGGCCAGGAAGCTCAGGGTGGTGTCGAGCCGGCCGCCAAAATAGCCCGCCGGAAGCCCCAGGGTGATGCCGACCATGAAGGCGAACAGCGTGGCGAAAGGCGCGATCTGGATCACGATCAGGCTGCCTGCCACCATGCGCGAAAACACGTCGCGCGCCAGGTTGTCGCCGCCCAGCAGGTAGTAGCCCGAGCCATCGGGCAGCGGCGTGCCGGGCGGCTTGTTCTTCATCCCCGAGACCTGGGAGAGCGGGTCGTGGGTCATGATCAGGTCGAAGGCGGCGAAGAGGCCGGTGAACACCCAGAACATCACCAGCGCGAAGCCGATCACGCCGATGGGGCTGTCGAACAGCTTGCCGTAGAGGCCCAGCCGCCGCCGGAAGCGAAACGACAGGCCGAAGAGCACCGCCATGGCAATCCAGACCGGGGTGAACTGCAGCCCGATGCGGGCGAGGATGGAGCCCCAGCTCAGCGGTTCCATGCGCGCCTCCTCACGAGATCCGGATCCGCGGGTTGAGGAAGACATAGCCGATGTCCGAGATCAGCTGTGTCACCAGAACCACGAAGACCGCCACCACCGAAGCGGCCAGCAGCAGGTCGATGTCGTTGTTGCCGGCGGCCTGCACCAGCACCCAGCCGAAGCCCTTGTAGTTGAAGAGCGTCTCGGTGATGACCACGCCGTTGAGCAGCCACGGGAACTGCAGCATGATCACGGTGAAGGGGGCGATCAGCGCATTGCGTAGCGCGTGGCGGAGCACGATGGCGGGGAAGCTCACCCCCTTGAGGCGGGCGGTGCGGATGTATTGTGCCGTCATCACCTCGGTCATCGAGGCGCGCGTCATGCGGGCGATGTAGCCCATGCCGTAAAGCGCGATGGTGACCACCGGCAGCAGGAAATTGGCGATGGTGGCGTCGCCCATGGCGCCGGTGGCGGTGCCCTTGAACCATTTCAGCCCCACTGCGGAAGAGGCGAAGACGGCGATGAAGACCACCCCTGAGACATATTCCGGGGTGGCCGTCGAGGTGATCGAGATCACCGAGAGCGAGCGATCCAGCTTCGAGCCCTCGCGCATCCCCGCCAGCACCCCCACCAGCAGGGCCGCCGGCACCATCACCGCCATCACCCAGCCCATCAGCTTGGCGGTGAGCACCAGCCGGCGCCAGACGATGGTTCCCGCGCCCTCCTTGAACACGGTGGAAAAGCCCCAGTCGCCCTGCAGGATGCCGCAAAAGCGCGGGGCCTGCGCGGGCGCCATGCCGGGCTTGATGCAGCGCCCGGTGACGGTGCCGTCGGGCGCGGTCCGGGTGAAGCCGGGCAGCACCCCCAGCCACTGGCCGTATTTCACCGGTAGCGGCTGCAGTTCGGCGTATTCGGGGTGGATCGGGCTGACATGGTGGTTCTCGGCCGGGATGCCGAGCCCGGCATAGCCCAGCTCCAGGCGGATCGCGTTGTCCACCGCCAGCCCCAGGGCCCGGCGCACCCGCACGTCCGAATAGGGCTTCATGCCGTCCACTTCCGCTTCCTGGTTGGTGCGGATGACGATGGTCGCGGCGGTGATCACCTCGATGGCGCCGGCGCGGGCCTGGCCGG
>JALSGY010000411.1 GCA_026982515.1 Paracoccaceae bacterium | reverse complement strand
CCGTTCCGCCACCAGCGCCCAGGCCCTCCGGTGGCTTTCGAGCACCGCCTTTTCGGTATCGCGCAGCGGCCTTTCCCAGGTGCTCCAGTACCGATCGCCGGCCGGGCGCGAGAGGGTATCGGGGGTGGTGGCCTCGATCCGCTCCCAGGCGATGCCAAGCTGCGCCAGCTGGGCCTGCTGCACCGCCAGCCGCGCACTCTGGCCTTCGAGGTTGAGCACCAGCGCGCGCATGGGCTAGAGCCGCCCGCGGAACAGATCCAGATACTGCTCCACGATCACGTCCCTGCTGAAGCGCGCGGCAAGCTTTTCGCGCCCCGCTTGCACCAGCGAGCCCGCCAGCGCGCTGTCATCCCGGATGCGGGCCAGCGCCCCGGCCATGGCGCTGTCGTCGTCGATGTCCACCATCAGCGCATCGCGCCCGTCCTCGACGAACCACATCGGCCCCTCCGACCGGGTGGTGACCACCGGCACGCCGGCACGCCAGGCCTCGAGTATCACGTTGCCCAGCGGCTCGTGGCGAGAGGCCATCACATAGGCATTCCCCGCTGCCACGTAATGGATCGGTTCCTCCACCCAGCCGGTGAAACGGGTGCGTTCGAGGATGCCGAGTTCGCCCGCCAGCGCCTCCAGCTCCGCCCGGCATCCGCCCTCGCCCACCAGCCATACCCAGGCATCGGGCAGGCGCGCCGCCGCACGCAGCAGCGTATCGAACCCCTTGCGCCCCACGAAACGGCCCGAGCCCACCACCAGGAAGGCATCTTCGGGGGTGTCAAGATCGGCACGCCGCACCGGGACCGGCGCCACCTCGCGGGGGAAGTTGGTGATCACGTGAAGCGGCCTCTCCCAGCCCAGGGCGCGGCAATGTTCGGCAATGCCGGGGGTATTGGCAACAAGGCAGTCGCAATTCGCGAAACGCTGCAGGGTCTTGGGGTAATCGCCAAGCCGGACGAGCTTCAACGCCTGCCCCCCCGCCGGGATCAGCTTGCTGGCACGGTTCTGAGCGGCCATGATCACATCGGGCCGCCATCTCCTTATCAGGCGCTGCACACGCAGCCTGACAAGCTGTTTCGACAGGGAAAAGTTGCGGAAATTGTTCAGAATCACCGGCCCGCAGGCCCTGATCTGCGACTCCCATGTGCGCCCGGGGCGAATCACGAAGCGCTGTTCGACGCCCCGGCCGGCCAGCTCGGTAACCAGATTGACGAAAAACCGCTCGGCCCCGCCTTCCTTGCCGAAATGGAAATAGAGAACCTTCACCCCTGCGCCCTCTTCCGGTTGTGCCATGCAAGCCGCAGCCGATAGCCCAGCTGATAGCGCAGCCCGTGCAAGGCCTGAGCCAGCTTGCCGCGCCCGGCCGAAACAGGGCAGTCTGCGCGTCGTGATCTGCCGATGGTTCCGGTGCTGGCCTCCTGATGCCCGACCTGCAGGGGCGGAGGGGTTACCAGCGCGATGCGCAGGTTCCGTTCCCAGAAGAACTTGTGATCCTCGTCTATGGGCCGGGCAATCGGAAAGGCACTTGCAAGAAGCCGGCGGGCAGCCTGCTGCGTGATCGCGTATCCCAGGGTGCAGGACGGCACCCGGACGGGAAAGCCGATGCTCAGCCCTTTCCCCAGCGGGCGCGGCGCCAGCAGCCTGATGCCGGGGTCGAGGGAAAAGAGCTTCACCATGTCCCAGCCGCTGTCGGCCGAAAGCGCCTCCAGCACCTCGGGAAGGCTGTCGGCGGCGGCGAAATCGTCC
>JALSGY010000410.1 GCA_026982515.1 Paracoccaceae bacterium | reverse complement strand
CATCGTGCGCGACCCGCAGGTGTTCCTGTTCGACGAGCCGCTTTCCAACCTCGACGCCAAGCTGCGCGTGCAGATGCGGCTGGAGATCCGCAAGCTGCAGAAGCGGCTGGGGGTGACCTCGATCTACGTCACCCACGATCAGGTGGAGGCCATGACGCTGGGAGACCGGCTGATGGTCCTCAACGGTGGCTACGTGGAGCAGTTCGGAACCCCGATCGAGGTCTACGAGCGCCCGCAGACGGTGTTCGTGGCCGGCTTCATCGGCTCTCCGGCCATGAACTTCCTGCCCGCCGAGCTGCGCGACGGCCATGTGGTTCTGGGCAACGGGGCGCGTGTGCCCGGCGGTGCGGGGCAGGGCGAGGTGACCCTCGGCCTGCGCCCCGAACACCTGGTGGCCGACGAGGACGGCCCGGTTCGGGTGCGGGTGGCGCTGATGGAGCAGCTTGGCGCCAACACGCTGATCCACGGGGTGCTGGAGGGCACCGATCAGGAGATGGTCGTCAGCCTGCACGGCATCCGTGACATCGCCGAGGGCGAGGTGATGCGCTTTTCCATCCCGCAGGACGCGCTGCACCTGTTCGACCGCCGCAGCGGCAAGCGCATCAACTGAAGGCCGGGCTCGGCCTCATGTCTGGCGCAGCAGCGCCTCGATCTCCGCGAGCGCGGGCATCGAGGGGGCAGTGCCTGGGCGGGTGACCGAAATCGCCGCCGTGGCGCAGCCGAAGCGCACCGCCTCCAGCGGGGCCATCCCGCGCGCCAGAGCCGCGGCCATGCCGCCGTTGAAGGCATCCCCCGCGCCGGTGGTCTCGACGACCGCCCCGGCATGGAAGGCCGGCACATGCACCGGCGCGGTGCCGTCGTGAAACAGTGCGCCCTGCTCGCCCAGGGTGATCACCGCCGTGCCCGCCCCGCGCGCCAGCAGCGCCTCGGCCGCGCGGGTGGCGCCCTGCGGGCCATCCACCGCGATCCCGGTCAGCGCCTCGGCCTCGGATTCGTTCGGCGTCACGAAATCGCACAGCGTCAGCATTTCCCCGGGCAGATCGGCTGCGGGCGCGGGATTGAGGATGGTCGCGGCCCCGGCCTCGCGGGCCATCTCCAGCCCCCGCAGTGCGGCCGCCATGGGCTGCTCCAGCTGGGTCATGAATACCGCCGCCCCGCGCATGAGATCGGCGTGCGCCTCGAGGTCCTCGGGGCCGATGGTGGCGGCGGCGCCGGGGCAGATGATGATTGCATTGTCGCCGGTGGCTTCCTCGATGAAGATCGAGGCCGCGCCGGTGAAGCTGTCCTCGTGGCGGGTCACGGCCGGCTGCACGCCGGCTTCCTGCCAGGTCCGCAGGGCCATCTCGGCGAACGGATCGCAACCAAGGCGGGTGATGAAATGCACCTCGCCGCCGGCCCTCGCCGCCGCCACCGCCTGGTTGGAGCCCTTGCCCCCGGGGCCGAGGCGGAACTCGCGGCCCAGAAGCGTCTCGCCCATGCGCGGCGGGCGGTCGGCCCGAAACGAGGCATCGGCCACGAATACCCCCAGTATGACGATCCTGCCCTTCATCCTTCGCGCGCTCCTTCTCCTCTTGCCCATGTGAATACATGACGGGCCGGCATCTGCCCGCCCCTCCCCTCAATAGGGTCAACCGCCCCTCGGGGAGAAGCCCGAATCTGCCCTTGCCGTCATGGCACGGATCGCGCGGCGGGCTATTCGGAGGTGAACCACTCGGGGTGGGCCTGTTCCAGCGGTTCGAG
>JALSGY010000409.1 GCA_026982515.1 Paracoccaceae bacterium | reverse complement strand
CACCGATCCGGCACCGGCCACCTCGTTCGCGCACCTCGACGCCACCACGGTGCTGTCGCGGGCGATCTCGGAGCTTGGCATCTACCCGGCCGTGGACCCGCTCGATTCCACTTCGCGGATCCTCGATCCGGCGATTGTCGGCGAAGAGCACTATCAGGTGGCCCGTGACGTGCAGGGCATCCTGCAGCGCTACAAGTCGCTGCAGGACATCATCGCCATTCTCGGCATGGACGAGTTGTCGGAAGAGGACAAGCTGGTCGTGGCCCGCGCCCGCAAGATCCAGCGCTTCCTCTCCCAACCCTTCGACGTGGCGCAGGTGTTCACCGGCTCGCCGGGCGTGCAGGTGCCGCTGGAAAAGACCATCGACAGCTTCAAGCGCGTCGTGGCCGGCGAGTTCGACCACCTGCCGGAGGCCGCCTTCTACATGGTCGGCGACATCGACGACGTGGTGGCCAAGGCAGAGAGACTGGCCGCCGAAGCCGCTTAAACGGAGGGCCGCATGGCCGACACAATGCAATTCGACCTGGTTTCGCCCGAGCGCAGGCTTGCCTCCGCTCAGGCAACCGAGGTGCAGCTTCCGGGATCGGAAGGCGACATGACGGTCATGCCCGATCATGCGCCGACCATCACCACCCTGCGCCCCGGCATCGTCACCATTGTCGGTGCCGAGGGCACTGATGAGTACGCGGTCACCGGGGGGTTCGCGGAAATCACCGCCACCTCTGCCTCGGTCCTGGCCGAGCATGCACTGCATGTGAGCGAGGTGACGCAGGAGGTCATCGACCGTTTCGTGCGCGAGGCGCAGGAAGCGCTCGAGGCGGCCCAGCAGAAGGGCGAGCAGGACCTGGTGGATGACGCGACCAAGTTTCTTGCCGACATGGTCGCCATGGGCGGCCGGATCGGGCTGGAGCCGAAATTGTCCTGAGTTATCAGAACGCTGGAAGCGACAAAAGGCCCCGTCTGGCGGGGCCTTTTTCTTTGCTGCTTGCCCGAGAGAGGGGGGCGGATTACTGATCGGGAACGATGCGACAGTTCAGCAGCCATATGCTCGGGGTCGATCAGGGCTCGGTGATCCTGTTTTCCGATTTCGAGAACGACGGGCCGATGTGGGCCGGCGAAGGCCCGCGCGAGATACACCACGAGGTGGTGTTCTCCGGTCGTTTCCGCCGCCCGCCGGTGGTGCATGTCTCGATGTCGATGTGGGACCTCGACGCCAGGACGAACCCGCGCGCCGACATCCGGGCGGCCGGGATATCGGCCACCGGTTTCACCATCGTCTTCCGGACCTGGGGCGATACCCGCATCGCCCGCGTCCGTGCCGACTGGCTGGCGCTGGGCGAGCTGGACGACGAAGACCACTGGGACGTGTCCTGATCGTGGTGCTCGTTACCTGCCGAGGAAATGGCGGATGATGGCGAGCACCGCCGAGAGCAGCACCGAGACAAGGATCGCGCTGGTGATGGGGATGTAGAGGCGGAAGTTCTCGCGCTCGATCACGATGTCGCCGGGCAGCCGCCCCAGCCCCAGCCGGGTGAGCGGGCCCCACAACAGGCCGGCAATGATGAAGAGGATGCCGATCAGGATGAGAATGCGGGACATGGCCCGGATATTGCCTGCCCCGGCCCGGCCGGGCAAGCATGCGTCAGAACAGCGCTTCAGGGCACGTCCTGGTGGGCTTCGCCAGGGCTGCACATCCCGGCCAAGGGGGCCCCTTAGCGGCGCTTGCGGGCGCGTGTCTTGCGG
>JALSGY010000408.1 GCA_026982515.1 Paracoccaceae bacterium | reverse complement strand
CGTGCATCGGCGTGCGGCGCAGGGGCTGGAAGAGATCGCCGCGCGCCTCACCGGCGATGGCGCCGAAGCTGATCGGGGTCCAGGGCGGGCGGAAGGTGGTGGTGCCGGTTTGCGCAACCGGCTGTCCGAGAGCCTGAGAAAGAACCGCCAGACCGTTGATGTTGCTGAGCTTCCCCTGATCGGTGGCCATGCCGAGCGTGGTGTATCGCTTGGTGTGCTCGACGCTTTCGTAGCCCTCGCGGGCGGCCAGCTCGATGTCTGAAACCTTCACGTCATTCTGGAAATCGAGCCACATCTTCATCCGCGCCTTCGCCCCGGCCTTGCGCGGCATGAGCCACACCGGCAGCATCGGCGCGGCCTCCTCGGGCACGGCCTCCGGCGCGGCGCGGCGCCCTGCCCTGCCCCTGCCGCCGGCGCCCCGGGCGGCCGCCCGGCCCGCCTCGTGGGCATCGCGCAGCACCTCGGCGGTGGTCATCGCGCCATTGGCCGCCCCCGCCGCATGCACGAAGGCCGCCCCGTCGGCGCCGCGGGGCGGGCGCTGTGGATCGGGGCGGAAATGCGCATTGTCCTCGTCCCAGACAAGCTTGCCGCCGCAGTGCGACCACAGGTGCACCACCGGCGACCAGCCACCCGACATCGCCACCGCCTCGCAGGCGATCTCTTCCAGCACCGCGCCTTCGCCGGCCTGGGCGCACAGCTTCACGCCGCGCACCCGCCTGCGGCCCCTCACCCCGGCCAGGCCCGTCCCCTCGGCGATGCGGATGCCCATGGCGCGCGCCTTCGCGGGCAGCGGGCCATCCACCTGCGGACGGGCATCGGCCACAACCGGCACCTCCAGCCCCGCCTGTCTGAGCGCGATCGCGGTGCGGTAGGCATCATCGTTGTTGGTGACAATTACCGTACGCTGCGCCGGGGCCACCGCCCAGTTGACCACATAGTCGCGCACCGCCGAGGCCAGCATCACGCCCGGCAGATCGTTGCCGGCAAAGGCCAGCGGGCGCTCCAGCGCGCCGGTGGCGGTGATGATGCGCCGGGCACGAACCTTCCACAGCCGGTGACGCGGGCGGCCGTCGCCGGGGGAGTGATCGGCCACGCGCTCATACAGAAGGGCATATCCGTGGTCATGGACACCGGCCCCCATGGTGTGCAGACGAAGGCTGACATTATCTTCTCTCTCAAGCTCTTCGACAGCGTTCTTCACCCATTCTTCGGCACTGATCCCCTCGATCTTCTCCCCCTCGACCGGGGCACGCCCGCCCCAGTGCGGGCTCTGCTCGGCCAGCAGCACCCGCACCCCCGCGGCCGCCGCCGCGCGCGCCGCCTGCAGCCCGGCGATGCCGCCGCCGATCACCAGCACGTCCACGTGAACGTGAAAATGCTCGTAACCGTCCGGGTCGGGCTCCTCCGGTGCGCGCCCTAGCCCGGCGGCGCGGCGGATCAGCGGTTCGAACAGCTTTTCCCAGACCCCGCGCGGGGCCATGAAGGTCTTGTAGTAGAAACCGGCCGGCAGGAAGCGCGCGGCGAGGTCGTTGAGCGCACCGATGTCGAATCCGAGCCCCGGCCAGTGGTTCTGGCTGACCGCCTCCAGCCCGTCGAACAGCTCGACGGTGGTGGCGCGCCGGTTCGGCTCGTAGCGCCCGCCACGGCCGAGCCCGACCAGCGCATTGGGCTCCTCGACACCGCTGGCCACCACCCCGCGCGGGCGGTGATACTTGAAGGAGCGCCCAACCAGCATCTGCCCGTTGGCCAGAAGCGCCG
>JALSGY010000407.1 GCA_026982515.1 Paracoccaceae bacterium | reverse complement strand
CCCTACGGCAAGATCATGGCCACCTCGACGCTGATCGTCATCCCGGTGCTGGTCTTCGCGCTGATCGCCTCACGGCACTTGGTGCGCGGGCTGACCATGGGGGCAGTGAAATGACCGCCAGTGCCCGTTGCACCCGGACGGACGGCTTGGCAAGGGGGGCGATTGGAGGAAATCTCCGCCCCGAACGGCTTGACCGACAAGACACAGACGAAGGACGAAAGATGCCCCCCCGTACGATGAAGAACCTTGAACTGGACGAACAGGAAAGGCTGCTGGTCCGCCTCGCCTGGGCCTGCGAGATCGAGGGAATCACCCAGGCGGCGGCCGCACAGCGTTTCGGCATCACCCGGCTGCGGGTGAACCAGGCGCTGGCCGAAGCACGCCGGCGCGGTATCGTGCGGGTCTCGATCAACTCGGTTTACAGCCCTTGCGCGCAGCTTGAAACCGCCCTGGTGGCGCGCTTCGGCCTGGACAAGGCCAGCGTCGTCCCCACCCCCGCCGAGCCCGGGGCCATTCAGGCGATCGTGGGCGCGGCGCTTGGCCACTACCTGACCCGTCTGCTGGCCCGGCCCGAGATCCGCCTGTTCGGCATGTCCTGGGGCAACACGCTCAATCTGGCGATCCGTTACATGGAGCGGCTGAACCGCCCCGACCTCGAGATCGTCTCGGTCATGGGCGGGCTGAGCAAGGGCTCGGATCTCAACAGCTATGAAATCACCCAGCGGCTGGGCAACCTGTGCAATGCCCGCCACCGCTATTTCACCGCCCCGATATATGCCGGGTCGGGCGAAAGCCGCGATGTGCTGATCGCGCAGGACGTGTTCCGCGAAGTCATCGAGAAGATCCGCAGTGCCGATGCCCTGGCCATGGCGGCAGGCGACATGGAAAACAGCCTGCTGATCCGCGACGGGCTGCCCGCGGAATTCACCGCTGCCGAACTGATCGAGGCCGGCGCGGTGGGCGATATCCTGGGCTACATGCTCGATGCCGAGGGCAATCCGATAGACCACCCGATCAACAGCCGGCTGATCGGCATCGAACTGGAAGATCTGAACGCCATTCCCAACACGATCCTGGCCGCAGGCGGGCCGCACAAGGTGGCGATCATGCGCGCCTGCCTGGCGCGCGGCTGCGTCAACACGCTGGTAACCGACGAACAGACCGCCCGCATGCTGCTGGAGGAACACGCGCCATGACCACTTATGCCGGAATCGATCTGGGTACCTCAGGGGTCAAGATCGTGCTGGCTGACGCATGCGATGCGATCCTGGCCGAGGCATCGGCGCCCCTGGCGGTGGCCCGCCCTCAGCCGGGCTGGAGCGAACAGCACCCCGATACCTGGTGGAAAGCCACCTGTGCCGCCTTCGACAGGCTGGCTGCCGACCACCCCGATCTGATGGCCCGCATGGCCGGCATCGGCCTGTCGGGGCAGATGCTGGGAGCGGTGCTGGTGGGCAGCGACGATCGCCCCACCCGCAGCTGCATCCTGTGGAACGACCAGCGCGCCACCGCCGAATGCGCCGAACTTCTGCGCCATGCCCCCGACATCGGCACGCGCAGCGCGGGCAGCCCCGATCCGGGAATGACCGCGCCCAAGCTGCTGTGGCTGGCCCGTCACGACCGCCAGGCACTGGAACGCGCCGAGGTGCTGATGCTGCCCAAGGATTACCTGCGCCTGTGCCTGACCGGCGAGCGCGCCACCGAGCCCTCCGACGCCGCCGGCACCCTGCTCATGGACTGCCGCACCCTGCAATGGGACGAAGAGCTGGCCACCGCTGCCGGCTGGAGCACCGAACGCCTGCCCCGCATCGTTTCCTCGCATGCGCAGGCCGGTCGGCTGCGCCCCGAACTGGCCGCGCGCTGGGGCATGCCCGGATCGGTGCCGGTGGCCGCCGGCGCCGGCGACAACATGGCCTGCGCCATCGGCGTAGGTGCGGCGACGCCGGGCGATGGGGTCGTCACGATCGGCACCTCCGGCGTACTGTGTGCCGTGGACGGCCGCTTTCACCCCGCTCCCGAAGTGGCGGTGCTCACCAACCCCCATGCCGCACCCGGCACCTGGCTCTCGCTCGGGGTGGTGATGAGCGCCACCCAGTCGCTTGAGTGGCTTGCCGGCATCTGCCGCATGGAGGTGCCCGATCTGGCCGATGCCGCCGAGGCCATGGCGCGCAAGCGCGGCATCACCGATGCCCCGGTGATGCGCCCCTCGCTGACCGGCATCCGCACCCCCGACAACCGCCCCGACGCCGCTGCCGCCCTGGCCGGGATCACCGCCACCACCGATGCCGCGGCGCTGGCCTATGCGGTGATGGAGGGCGTGGCCTTCCAGTTTCTCGACTGCCACAAGGCCCAGAAGAGCGCCGGCGTGCCGCTGGAGCGCCTGATGGCGGTGGGCGGCGGCTCGCGCAACCGCTTCTGGATCGGGCTGATCGCCACGCTGCTGGACATGCCGATCTCCCTGCCCGAGGGCAGCGCCAATGCCGCCGCCGCCGGCGCAGCCAGGCTGGGCAGCGTGGCCTGCGGAGATTTTCGCCCCGACGAGGCCCTGCCCCGCAAGCCCGCCCTGCGTGCCACCATCGCACCCGAAGCCCCGCTCGGCCCCGCCCTGAAACAGCGTCACGCCCGGTTTCGCGCTCTCCCCATGTAGGCCGCCCGGCCGCGGCAGGCGCTCATCCCCGCCCCGAGGCGCCGATCTGCGCCGCCGGGTGGCCGGCACGCACCAGGCGGGCCATTTCCTCCAGCTGGGGCCCGGCGTGGCGGAAGAAACGGCGGTAGGCGGGGCACAGATAGTTGAGGCCCCACTCGCAGTCGGCGGCGCGGGCGAAGCGGTGCTTGGGGCAACCCCCGTGACAGGCGAAGAGATAGGCGCATTCGCGGCACTGGCGGACCAGGGTTCGGGCCTTGGCGCGGCCGAATTCGCGCCGGCGCGGCGCCTGCGCCAGATCGGCCAGGCGATCGCCGGGCAGACGGCCGAGGCGATATTCGGGATAGACGTAATGGTCGCAGGCGAAGACCTCGCCGTTGTGCTCGAGCGCCAGCGCCGGGCCGCACTCCTCGGCAAAGACGCACAGCGAGGAGGGCTGGCCCAGCCACAGCCCCAGCTGAACATCGAAGAACTGAACGAAAACCCGCCCCACATCGCGCCGGATCCACAGATCGAAGACGTCGCACAGGAACTTGCCGAAAGCGGCGGGGCTGACGCTCCAGGGGGCCGGGCGCAGGGCCTCTTCGCGGCCCGGGCGCGGGGGCCCGGCCAGGGTGCCCTCGGGGGTGAGACGCTCGACGATGGGGATGAACTGGATGAACTGCGCGCCGGCGTCGCGCAGGAAGGTGTAGACCTCCCCGGGCTTCAGCGCGTTGTGGCGATGCACCGAGCACAGGACGTTGAAGGCCACGCTCTGCGCCTTGAGCCTTTCCAGCCCGCGCATCACCGCCGCATGGGTGGGCCGCCCGGCCCGGTCGCGGCGGTAGCGATCGTGCAGGCGGGTGGGGCCATCAAGGCTGACGCCGACCAGGAAATCATGCTTCTTCAGGAATTCCGCCCATTCGGAATCAACAAGAATTCCATTGGTTTGCAGCGCGTTCCTGATGCGGATGCCGGGCGGCCGAAGGGCCCTTTGCAAAGCCACCACCCGGCGGAAATAGGCCACCCCCAGCATGGTGGGCTCGCCGCCCTGCCAGGTGAAGGTGATTTCGCCGTGCCCTGCCGCGGCCTGGGCTTCGATATGGGCGCGGATATAGCTTTCCAGAACCGCACCCGGCATGCGGAACTTGCGCTCCTCGGGGTAAAGCCCTTCCTTTTCGAGGTAGTAGCAATAGGCGCAGCTGATGTTGCAGCGCGGCCCGGCAGGCTTGACCATCACGTGCAGCGGGGCGGTGCCCGCCCGTGCAGCCATCAGCCCGGCCCGGAAACCACCTCGGGCAGGCGCCGCGCCGGCGGGGTGTTGCGCGATCGCCCGCTGCGCGGCTTGCCGTCGATGATCGTCATGCCGATCCCCGGCAGGTTGCCCAGCCGCACGCTTTCGAGGATGTCCTTCCCCGGAGCATGCTGGGCCTGATCCATCAGCACGAAATCCGCCGCCTGCCCCACCTCCAGCAGCCCGGTATCGAGGGCACGCTGGCGAGCAGTGTTGCCGGTGGCAAAGCAGAAGGCCACCTCGGCCGGCACATCGCCGAGGCTGGAGAGCATCGCCACCATGCGCAGGATGCCCAGCGGCTGCACCCCCGAGCCCGCCGGCCCGTCGGTGCCGAGGATCACCCGCTCCAGCTGACCCAGCTCGCGCGCGGTGTTCAGCGCCAGCAGCGCCGCGCGCCCGTTACCGTTGTGGACGATCTCCAGACCCCGGCTGCAGTTTTCGCACAGGCAGACGATCTGGTCATCCGGCAGCGCCGAGTGGCCGCCGTTGACATGGCCGATCACGTCGGCATCCGTTTCCAGCACCATGTCGGCGTCGATCAGCCCCGAGCCGGGGATCGACGTCCCGCCGGTGTGGATGGTGCTCTGGATGCCGTATTTTCGTGCCCATTCAACCATTTGCCGGGCGGTCTTGCCATCCTTCACGGTCCCCAGACCGACCTCGCCAAGGAGTTTCACCCCGGCCTCGGCCATTTCCTTGAAATCGTCTTCGACCATGCCCTCTTCCAGCACCGGAGCGCCGGCATGCACCTTCATGCCCGAGGGGCGGAAATTTTCGTACCAACGCTGGGCGGCGATCGCCATCGCCTTGAGACCCACCACATCGCGCGGCCGGCCCGGCATGTGCACCTCACCGGCCGAGATCATCGTGGTGACCCCGCCATGCAGGGTGCTGTCGATCCAGTGCAGCTGCTGCTGGCGCGGGGTGTAGTCGCCCACCACCGGGTGCACGTGGCTGTCGATCAGCCCCGGCGTCAGCGTCACCCCATGGGCATCGACCACCGTCTCGGCACCTTGGTGTCGAGATCCTTCTCATGGCCCACGGCGGCAATCCGCCCCTCTATCGCCACCACGCAATCGCCATCGAGGATCGGCTGCTCCAGCCGGCCCGAGAGCAGCAGGCCGATGTTCCGGATCACCAGTTTCCTTGCCTTGCGTTCCATGGTGCGTGCGCCCGATCCGCGGTTTTCCCTGCAACTCGTTTGCAGGCTAACATGTTCGCCCCCCCGATCAAGCGGCACGCCCAGGCGGCGGGCAAAAACCCGCTTTGAATCCGCCGGGCGTCCAAGTACCAACGCCCCGAGGAAAACCAGTGAAAGGGGCCGGAGGTGGCAGACCCTGACAGCAAAGAAGCGCAGCCCCGCCGGCCCTATCGGCTGGAAGAGCAGGTGGGCTTCCTGCTGCGCCTGGCCAACCAGCGCCACGTGGCGATCTTTCAGAGCCTCGCCCCCGAGGGGCTGACGCCGATGCAGTTCTCGGCCCTGATCCGCACCGCCGAGCTGGGCCAGTGCTCGCAGAACCGGCTGGGGCGGCTGACGGGCATGGACGTGGCCACCATCAAGGGCGTGGTCGACCGGCTGCGCGCCAAGGGGCTGGTGCGGCTCTCCCCCGATCCGGCGGACCGCCGGCGCACGCTGATCTCGCTGAGCGAAAAGAGCAAGTCCATGATCCCCGTACTGCAGGCGGCGGGGCATGTGGTCTCGGAGGAAACCCTAGCCCCGCTTGCCCCCGACGAGCGGAAACTCTTCATTGAACTTCTGCGCAAGCTGGCCTGAGGCCACCGCCGCGGCGCAGGTGGAAAATTGACAAGCCGGACCCGGCCGCCATACCGTTCGCATGCTAACGAACTTCGGGAGACGGAAACGCACCTTGGGCTACCTGACCCCCTCCTGTGTGGACGAGGCGCTGGAGATTCTGGCGCGGGGTGGCGTTTTCGTGATCGCCGGGGCCACCGATTTCTACCCCGCCCGGGACGCGGGGCCGATGCCGAAGCTCATGGACATCACCGCCATCCCCGGCTTGCGCGGCATCCGCAAAGAGGGCGGCAGCTGGCGGATCGGGGCCACCACCACCTGGAGCCAGATCGCCACCGCCGCCCTGCCGCCGGCCTTTGACGCCTTGCGCCAGGCAGCAGCGCAGGTGGGCGCGGTGCAAGTCCGGAATGTGGCCACCATCGCCGGCAACCTGTGCAACGCCTCGCCCGCCGCCGACGGGGTGCCGCCGCTTCTGGTGCTCGAGGCCGAGGTGGAGCTGGCCTCGGCCCGCGGCCGTCGCCGCCTGGCCCTGTCGCGTTTCATCACCGGCCCGCGCCAGACGGCGCTGGCCCCGGACGAGCTGCTGGTGGCCCTGCACATCCCCGCCCCGCCCGAGCGCGCGCGCAGCGCCTTCCTCAAGATCGGCAGCCGGAAACATCAGGTGATCTCCTTCGCGATGGCGGCCGCGCTGATTGCCCCCGATGCGGGCCGCATCGGGACGGCGCGCGTGGCGGTGGGGGCCTGCTCGCCGGTGGTCTGCCGCCTGCCGGGGCTGGAGCAGGCGCTGAAGGGCCGGCCCCTGGCGGTGCTGGCCGAGCCGGGGCTGGCGAGGGATGAACACCTTTCCCCGCTTTCCCCCATCGCCGACATCCGCGCCGACGCCGCCTGGCGGCGCGAGGCGGCCGGCGTGCTGGCGGGCCGCGCGCTGAACGCCGCGGGAGGGCCGGCCGATGGCTGAGCGCACCCGCTTCACCCTCAACGGCGCGGCGGTGGAGGTCGCCGTCGCCCCCGGCGAGCGCCTCTCCCGGGCCCTGCGCGAGCGGCTCGGCGCGCGCGACGTCAAGGTGGGCTGCGAGGCGGGCGATTGCGGGTCCTGCACGGTGCTGCTCGACGGGGCGCCGGTCTGCGCCTGCCTGGTGCCGGCGCAGCGCGCCGAAGGGCGGCGGGTAGAGACGCTTTCGGGGCTGGTGGCGCAGGACCCTGTCACCCGGGCGCTGGCCGAAAGCTTTCAGGATTTCGCCGCCGCCCAATGCGGCATCTGCACCCCGGGGATGATGGTTTCGGCCACCGCGCTGTTGCGCGAAACCTCCGCCCCCGACGAGGCCCGGGTGGAAGAGGCGCTGGCCGGGGTGCTGTGCCGCTGTACCGGCTATCGCAAGATCATTGCCGCGGTGATGGCCGCGGGCGCGGGCCGGCGCCGGGCCGCCGAGGGCGGCGTGGGGGCGGCGATCCGGCGCATCGACGGCGCCGCGAAGGTGGAAGGGCGCGAGGCCTTCGGCGACGACATCGCCCCTTCCGGCACGCTGGAGATCTGCCTGGTGCGCTCTCCTCATGCCCATGCCTCCTTCACCTTCGGCGATCTCGAGGCCTTCGCCGCGCGCCCCGGCATCGCGGCCGTGCTGACGGCCCGCGACATCCCCGGCCTCAACCGTTTCGGCGTGATCCCCGCCTTCGCCGACCAGCCGGTCTTCGCCGAAGGGGTGGCGCGCTTTCGCGGCGAGCCCGTCGCCGCCATCGTCGCCACGCCCGAGGCGCTGCGCGGCCTCGCCGACGAAGACTTCCCCGTCGTCTGGCAGGCGCTTCCCACCGTGCAAGGCCCGGCCGCGGCCACCGCCCCCGGCGCGCCGCAACTGCACGAGGACCGGCCCGGCAACGTGATGTGCGAGGGGCTGGTGCGGTGCGGTGACGCGCAGGCCGCACTTGC
The DNA here is from genome assembly GCA_026982515.1 of Paracoccaceae bacterium. Lineage (GTDB taxonomy): Bacteria > Pseudomonadota > Alphaproteobacteria > Rhodobacterales > Rhodobacteraceae > S012-89. Next base: position 4,647 of record JALSGY010000407.1, on the reverse strand, counting down.
GGCGGCGGATGTGGTGGTGGAAGGGGTCTTCGAGACCTCCTTCGTGGAACATGCCTGTATCGAGCCCGAGGCGGGGTTCGCCCGCCTTGACGGCGACGGGCGGCTGGAGGTGCACGCCTGCACCCAGGCCCCGATGATGGACCGCGAGGCGCTGGCCCGGATCCTTTCCTGGCCCGAGGAGCGCATCCGCATCCGCCCCACCGCAGTGGGTGGGGGGTTCGGCACCAAGCTCGACCTTTCGGTGCAACCCTTCCTGGCGCTGGGGGCACTGAGGACGGGCCGGCCGGTGCGCATGGCCTATTCGCGCTGCGAATCCATGCAATCGACCACCAAGCGCCACCCGGCGCGGATCCGCCTGGCGGTGGGCGCGGCCCATGACGGGCATCTGCGGGGGGTCGATTTCGCCGCCGATTTCGACACCGGCGCCTATGCCTCGTGGGGGCCGACGGTGGCCAGCCGGGTGCCGGTGCACGCCTCCGGCCCATACCGGGTGGCCGACTATCTCGCCCGCGCCCGCGCCATCCACACCCACGCCCCGCCCGCCGGCGCCTTCCGCGGTTTCGGCGTGCCGCAGGCGGCCTTCGCCCAGGAATGCCTGTTCGACGAGCTGGCCGCGAAACTGGGGATGGACGCGCTGGAGTTCCGGCTGCTCAACGCGCTCGACAACGGGGTGGCCACGGTCTGCGGACAGGTTTTCGCGCGCGGCGTCGGCATCAGTCCCTGTCTCGAGGCGCTGCGCCCGGGCTGGGCGGCCGAATGCGCCGCGGCCGAGGATTTCAACGCCGGCGGCGGCAGCCTGCGCCGGGGCGTGGGGCTGGCGGCGGGCTGGTATGGCTGCGGCAACACCTCGCTGCCCAACCCCTCGACCATCCGCGCCGGGCTGCGCGCCGACGGGGCGCTGGTGCTGCACCAGGGCGCGGTGGACATCGGCCAGGGCGCCAATACGGTGATCGCCCAGATCTTCGCCCAGGCCCTTGGGGTGCCGCTTTCTGCGCTCACCCTGATGGGGCCCGATACCGACCTCACGCCGGACGCCGGCAAGACTTCCGCCTCGCGCCAGACCTTCGTCTCGGGCAATGCCGCGCGGCTGGCGGGCGCGGCGCTGCGGGAGCACATTCTGCGGCTGGTGAACGCCTCCGCCGGGGCGCGGATCGTCCCCGACGGCGGGCGCCTGCGCATTCTGGACAATGGCAAGACACACGAAATCGACCCCGCGCGCCTGCCCCCCGATACCGAAGGGTATGTGCTGCGCGGCGAGGAAAGCTGGGATCCGCCCACCCGGGCGCTCGACGAAAACGGCCAGGGTGCACCCTACGCCCAGTTCGGATACGGCGCGCAGCTGGCGGTGGTCGAGGTGGACATGGAACTGGGCACCACCCGCGTGCTGCGCATGGCGGCTGCCCATGACGTGGGGCGCGCCATCAACCCGCTGCTGGTGGAGGGCCAGGTGGAAGGCGGCATCGCCCAGGGCCTTGGCATGGCGCTGATGGAGGAATACCTCCCCGGCCGCACCGAGAACCTGCATGATTACCTGATTCCCACCGTGGGCGACGTACCGCCCGTGGAGGTGATGATCATCGAAGAGCCCGACCCGCTTGGCCCCCATGGCGCCAAGGGGCTGGGCGAGCACGTGCTGGTGCCCACCGCCGCGGCAATCGCCAATGCCATCGCCGCGGCTACCGGGGTGCGCCCCCGCCGCCTGCCGATCACCCCGGCGCGGCTGCGCGCCCTGATCCGGGAGGCCGGAGGGTGAAGACGCGCCCGCCGCCCGGCCCTGCTGCGGCAAAGAGGAGCCCGGGGCTCTCTACCTGGGCAGCACGATCTCGGCCCGCAGGCCGCCCAGGCGGGTGCTGTCGCGCAGCTGGAGCGTGCCGCCGTGGCGGCGCGCGATGTCCTGGGCGATCGACAGCCCCAGCCCGACGCCCGAGCCGCGATCCTGGTTGCGCGCCGCATCAAGGCGGGAAAACGGCTTGAGCGCCTCTTCGCGCAGCTCCGGCGCAATCCCCGGCCCGTCATCCTCGACCACGATGCGCAGGGCGCGCTCGGCGATGAACAGGCTCACCACCGCACGCCGGCCGTAGCGCAGGGCGTTGCCCAGCAGGTTGTCGAGGGCGCGGCTCATCGCCACCGGGCGCATCATCGCCATCCCCTCGCCCCGCACCTCGCCCAGTTCCACCGCCCCGCCGGCGCGGGCCGCCTTCTCGACCACCGCGCGCACCAGAGCGGCCGGATCAGTCTCGCGCAGATCGTCCATCGCATCGTCGCGGGCATAGGCAAGAAATTCCTCCAGCAGCCGCTCCATCTCGGCCACGTCGCGGGCCAGCTCTTCCCTTTCGGGGCTCTCCTCCATCATCGACAGCGCCAGCTTGAGCCTGGTCAGCGGCGTGCGCAGATCGTGGCTGACACCCGAAAGCATCATCGTGCGCTGCTCGATCATCCGCTCGATCCGGGCGCGCATGTCCAGAAAGGCGCTGCCGGCGGCGCGCACCTCGGTGGCGCCCGAGGGTTTGTAGGGCTCCACCCGGCCCTTGCCGAAGGCCTCTGCCGCACGCGCCAGTCGCTTGATCGGGCGCAGCTGGTTGCGCAGGAAGGCATAGGCCACCAGCGTCATGACCAGCCCCACGAAGACCATCAGCACCAGAAACTGGTGCGGGTTCGAGGCCGAGACCCGCTGGCGCGACACAGCCACCTTCATCGCCCCGTATTTCGTCTCCAGCCACAGGTTCACCAGCCGCTGGTTGCGCTCCAGGTCGATTGCAATCACCCCGGGCAGCCGCTGGCGCAGAACCTCGATCACCACCCGCCCCGAGAGATCGTAGAACGCCCGCCGGTCCACGCCGGGGAAATCTGCCGCCGGCAGATCCACCCGCAGCTGCAGCGGATCGGACAGGCGCGCGATGCGCACCGTGGCCTCGAGCTGATCGTCGGAGGTTTCCACCTCCGAAAGCAGGAAGCGCAGATCGAGCGACAGCGCCCGCGTCATCTGCAGGGTGACATCCTCGAAATGGCGCTGGATGAACACCACCGAGACGACGATCTGCAGGGTCACGATCGGCAGCACGAGGATCAGCGCCGCGCGCTGATAGAGCCCGCGCGGCATATATCGTTTGAGCCAGTCGAAATTCATGCCTATTGGTAGCCGCAGTTGCGCCCCGGAAGGAAGCGAATATGAACGGCCCGCGCCCCGAAACCGTGGAACGGCTCGAGCCCGGCGTCCGCCGGGTGCTGGCCTCGAATCCCTCGCCGATGACGCATTGGGGCACCAACAGCTACATCATCGGCGAGGGCGAGGTGGCAGTAATCGACCCGGGGCCGGCCGAGCCCGCCCACCTGCGCGCTATCCTCGCGGCGCTGGCCCCCGGCGAGCGCATCACCCATATCCTGGTGACCCATTCGCATGTGGATCACTCGTCACTGGCCGGGCCGCTTGCGCAGGCCACCGGCGCCCCGGTGCTGGCCTTCGGCGACAGCCGCGCCGGGCGCAGCGAGGTGATGGAGAGGCTGGCCCGCGAAGGGCTGAGCGGCGGCGGCGAGGGGGTGGACGCGGGCTTTGCCCCGCACGAGCGGCTGCGCGACGGGCAGGAGATTTCCGGCCCCGGCTGGCGGATCACCGCGCTGTGGACGCCGGGGCATTTCGGCAATCACCTGTGCTTTGCGCTGGGTGATGCGCTGTTTACCGGCGATCACGTGATGGGCTGGGCCTCCTCGCTGGTCTCGCCGCCCGACGGCGACCTGACCGCCTTCATGACCTCCACCAGGCGTCTGGCCGCGCGGCAGGACCGTATCTACTACCCCGGCCACGGCGCCCCGGTGACGCAGCCCGCCGAACGCGCCCGCTGGCTGCTCGCGCATCGCAGATCGCGCGAGGCGGCGCTGCTGGAGGCGCTGGCCCGCGGCCCGGCCACGGTGGCCGAGCTGACGGCGCGCGTCTATACCGACATCCCGGCCCGCATGCGCCCTATGGCCGAGCGCAACGCCTTCGCCCATCTCATTGATCTGGTTCACCATTCCCGGGTCCGGGCCGAGCCGGAACTGTCGCTTGCCGCACGTTTCTCGCTGGCCTGAAAATCCCCGCTTTGAGGGCACGAAATTGCGCAATACCCTCTGGACGACCCCGCCAACCATTGCTATATGCAGCATCGGCATTCCGGCGTAGCTCAGCGGTAGAGCAGTTGACTGTTAATCAATTGGTCGCAGGTTCGATCCCTGCCGCCGGAGCCAAAAAATCTCACATCATCAATGAGTTACAGGGCCTCCTGATTCTGCAGCCCGGGTCGGCCCTTTCCGTTCTGAAATACCTGCGCAACATTCCACGCCCGGCGTTCAGCCATGCCGGTGAATCGCCGGTTGCCGCCAGGGCCGCGCCAACGTCTGAGCCCCCCGAAATCCGGACACCTACGCACGCCATGATTCGTTGTCTGCCGGTCTTCGACGAGAAGGAGATCAAGGAATCGCAACGGTAGCATCCCCAAATTCGGCTTGCCGCACGGGACCGTCGCATCTGGGGACAGCGGATGACCGGGTAGCACCAGCAGGCACAGGCCGACGGCGCTTCACCCTGCCACGAACGACGTTGATGTCACCGCGCCTCCGCACCGACGCCTTCAGGCATCGGCATGTCGCGCAACGGGAACATCACCTCGATGA
>JALSGY010000406.1 GCA_026982515.1 Paracoccaceae bacterium | reverse complement strand
GCTCACCGCGATCCGCTTAGGCTTCCATGGCGACTTCGCGCTGGCGGTGCTGCTGATCGTGCTGGCGGCGGTGCTCGATGGGCTCGACGGTCGCCTGGCGCGGATGCTCAAGAGCGACTCCAAGATCGGGGCGGAGCTGGACTCCCTGGGTGATTTCCTGAATTTCGGCGTTGCGCCGGCGCTGCTGGTCTATTTCTGGGCCCTGCAGGACATGCCACGGGAGGGTTGGATCGCCGTGCTGATCTATTCCGTGGCCTGCGTCCTGCGGCTTGCGCGCTTCAACATCGACAACCGTGCCCAGAGCGCCGGAGACGGCGAAACCGGCGCCTGCGGAGATTTCGTCGGCGTGCCCGCCCCGGCCGGGGCGATGCTGGCGATGCTGCCGATGTTCGTCTCGTTTTCGGTGTCCGAGATGCCCATCCTGCCCGGCTGGCTGATCAGCCTGAACATGATTTTCGTGGGCTTCCTGCTGATCAGCCGGATCCCCACGCCCTCGTTCAAGAGGGCCAGGATCTCGCGGCCCAATGCCAAGTACTTCATCGTCGGCATCGCTTTTGCCGGTGCGGCATTGCTGAGCTATCCTTGGCAGACGCTGGCCCTGCTCAGCCTGGCCTATGTGCTGCTGGTGATCCGCAGCCTGGTCCGCTCTGCCGCGGGGGGGCGCAAGGGAGGAAAAGATGGAAATTGAGGCGGTCCGCACGTCCTATGCCCGCTGGGCGCTGTTCTACGATCAGACTTTCGGGGCGGTCACCAACCGCGGCCGCCGCCGCGCGGTGCGCTTCGTCAACGAAAGCGGGGCGCACAACGTGCTGGAAGTCGGGGTCGGAACCGGGCTGGCGCTGCCCCATTATGCGCCGCATGTGCGGGTCTGTGGTATCGATTTCAGCGAAGAGATGCTGGAAAAGGCCCGCGCCAAGGTGCGCGAGAAGGGGCTTGTCCAGGTGAAGGAGCTGCGCCAGATGGATGCGCGCATCCTGGATTATCCCGATGATCACTTCGACATGGTGGTGGCCATGCACCTTGTCTCGGTGGTGCCCGAGCCCGAGCGCGTGGTGGCTGAGATGGCCCGTGTCTGCAGACCCGGCGGAAAGGTTCTGATCACCAACCATTTTGCCCGCGAAAAGGGCCTTCTGGCGGCCATCGAGCGGTTGGCCGCACCACTGGAAAACATCCTCGGCTGGCATTCGGATTTCGAGATCGGGCGGGTGCTGGGCGAGGACAGCCTGCAGGTGGTGGAACGCCGCCCCTGGCCGCCCTTGGGGCTGATGACCTTCCTGCTGATGGAAAAGCGCCTGCCCTGACGGGAGAGGCGCATTTTTCCCTTCACATTTCCCGGCAAACCTCCTAATAGGCGCGGGCGCAGGTCGTTCGGGGATTCGGGCGGCCTGCGTGATTCGTCCAAGACGGCGGGTGGCGCAAGCCGTAATTCCTGCCGTAGACGGGAAATGAACAATACCTCCTGGGGCGCTTCCCCGGGGCGAGATTGCGAAGGACCCGTATGGACCCGATGCCGGGACCATACCCGGCAGCATGAAGAGCCGGAGGGTCACACCTCCACTACTTGGAGTAGCACTGTGGATAGAGCCCGGAAAGAGAAAGTGGTCGAGGAACTCGGCCAGATCTTCGAAAGCTCTGGCGTGGTCGTGGTTGCACACTACGCAGGTCTGACAGTTGCGGAAATGCAGGATCTGCGCGCGCAAATGCGTGAAGCGGGCGGATCCATCCGCGTTGCCAAGAACAGGCTCGCCAAGATCGCCCTTGAGGGAACGCCGAGCGAACCGATCGCCGACCTTCTCAAGGGGATGACCGTACTGGCCTTTTCCGAAGATCCGGTGGCCGCGGCCAAGGTCGTCGACGCCTATGCCAGGGAGAACGACAAGCTCGTGATCCTCGGCGGCGTGATGGCCGGCACGGCTCTGGACGTCGACGGTGTGAAAGCTGTCGCCAAGATGCCCTCGCGTGACGAGCTTATCGCTTCGATCGCGGCCTGCATCGGCGCGCCCGCTTCCAACATCGCCGGGGCCATTGGCGCACCTGCTTCGAACATCGCGGGCATCCTTTCCACCATCGAGGACAAGGCTGCCGCATAGCAACCGAAGGATCTGCGCGGGGTTGAACCTCTCGCGTTGGAACACATCTGAAAGAACGGAAAACGGAAAATGGCTGATCTGAAGAAACTTGCTGAAGAGATCGTGGGTCTGACCCTTCTCGAAGCCCAGGAACTGAAAAACATCCTCAAGGAAGAATACGGCATCGAGCCCGCCGCAGGCGGCGCCGTGATGGTGGCCGGCCCGGCCGGTGGCGAGGCCGCTGGTGGCGCAGCCGAGGAGAAGACCGAATTCGACGTGGTGCTGAAATCGCCCGGCGCCTCCAAGATCAACGTGATCAAGGAAGTGCGCAGCCTCACCGGCCTGGGCCTGAAGGAGGCCAAGGAGCTGGTCGAATCGGGTGGCAAGATCAAGGAAGGCGTCACCAAGGAAGAGGCCGAAGAGGTCAAGGCCAAGCTGGAAGCGGCTGGCGCCGAGGTCGAGCTGGCCTGAGCATCGGGGCCGAAAGGCCCGCGGAAATACAGCAGGCTGAGCCCGGAAAACCGGGCTCAGCCGAACCTGTCTTGGAAAGGGCCTTCGTGGCAGGGCTCTTTCCCGGGAGAGGTTCGGATCGGGAGCAGGCCGGTGGGACGGCTTGCGGGAATGGATCCGCAACCCCCTCTTTCGAGGGCGTACCGCCGTGGCCCCGGCGGCTGGTGCGCTTGCGAAAATGAAAGGTGACAACGCGCATGTCTTCGACCGTTCTTGGCCAGAAACGTCTCCGCAAATACTACGGCAAAATTCGTGAAATCCTGGAAATGCCGAACCTCATCGAGGTTCAGAAATCCTCCTACGACCTGTTCCTGAATTCGGGCGACGGCCCCGAGCCGCAGGACGGCGAGGGGCTGATGGGCGTCTTTCAGTCGGTCTTCCCGATCAAGGATTTCAACGAGACCGCCGTGCTCGAATTCGTCAAGTATGAGCTGGAACCCCCGAAATACGATGTCGACGAGTGCCAGCAGCGCGACATGACCTATTCCGCGCCGCTCAAGGTGACCCTGCGGCTGATCGTCTTCGATGTCGACGAGGAAACCGGCGCCAAGTCGGTCAAGGACATCAAGGAGCAGGACGTGTTCATGGGCGACATGCCGCTGATGACGCCCAACGGCACCTTCGTGGTGAACGGGACCGAACGGGTCATCGTTTCCCAGATGCACCGTTCCCCGGGCGTGTTCTTCGACCATGACAAGGGCAAGACCCATTCCTCGGGCAAGCTGCTGTTTGCCTGCCGCATCATTCCCTATCGCGGCTCGTGGCTGGATTTCGAATTCGACGCCAAGGATATCGTCTATGCCCGCATCGACCGGCGCCGCAAGCTGCCCGTGACGACCCTGCTCTATGCCCTGGGCATGGACCAGGAGGCGATCATGGACGCCTATTACGATACTGTCCATTTCAAGCTGAAGAAGAACAAGGGCTGGGTGACCAGGTTCTTCCCCGAGCGGGTGCGCGGGATCCGCCCCGAATTCGATCTGGTCGATGCCAAGACCGGTGAGGTGATCGCCGAGGCCGGCAAGAAGATCACCCCGCGTCAGGTCAAGAAGCTGATCGACGAGGGCAAGGTCAAGGAGCTGCTGGTTCCCTTCGACCAGATCATCGGCCGTTTCGCGGCCCGGGACATCATCAACGAGGAAACCGGCGCCATCTATGTGGAGGCCGGCGACGAGCTGACCTGGGAAGTCGACAAGGAGGGCAATGTCACCGGCGGCACGCTGAAGGAGCTGCTGGATGCCGGCATCACCGACATCCCCGTGCTAGACATCGACGGCGTGAACGTCGGCCCCTACATCCGCAACACCATGGCAGTGGACAAGAACATGAACCGCGAGACCGCGCTCATGGACATCTACCGGGTGATGCGTCCGGGCGAGCCGCCCACCGTCGAGACCGCTTCGGCCCTGTTCGACAGCCTGTTCTTCGATCCTGAGCGCTACGATCTTTCCGCCGTGGGCCGGGTCAAGATGAACATGCGCCTTGCGCTGGACGCCCCCGATACCCAGCGCACCCTGCGCAAGGAGGACATCGTGGCCTGCGTCAAGGCGCTGGTGGAGCTGCGTGACGGCAAGGGCGACATCGATGACATCGACCATCTCGGCAACCGCCGGGTGCGCTCGGTGGGCGAGCTGATGGAGAACCAGTACCGCGTCGGCCTGCTGCGCATGGAGCGCGCCATCAAGGAGCGCATGTCCTCGGTGGAAATCGACACGGTGATGCCGCAGGATCTGATCAACGCCAAGCCCGCGGCCGCGGCGGTGCGCGAATTCTTCGGCTCCTCGCAGCTGTCGCAGTTCATGGACCAGACCAACCCGCTGTCCGAGGTCACGCACAAGCGCCGCCTGTCGGCGCTCGGGCCCGGGGGGCTGACGCGCGAGCGTGCCGGCTTCGAGGTGCGCGACGTGCACCCCACCCACTATGGCCGGATGTGCCCGATCGAGACGCCGGAAGGTCCGAACATCGGCCTGATCAACTCTCTGGCAACCTACGCGCGGGTCAACAAGTACGGCTTCATCGAGACGCCCTACCGCAAGGTGGTGAACGGGCAGGTCACCGATGAGGTGGTTTACATGTCCGCCACCGAGGAGATGCGCCATGTAGTGGCCCAGGCCAACGCCAGGCTCGACGAGGAAGGCCGTTTCGTCAACGAGCTGGTCTCCACCCGTCAGGCCGGCGAATACACGCTCGCCCCGCGCGAGACGGTGGATCTGATCGACGTGAGCCCCAAGCAGCTGGTTTCGGTGGCCGCGTCGCTGATTCCCTTCCTGGAAAACGACGACGCCAACCGGGCGCTGATGGGCTCGAACATGCAACGCCAGGCGGTGCCGCTGCTGCGTGCCGAAGCGCCGCTGGTGGGTACCGGCATCGAAGGCGTCGTGGCGCGCGATTCGGGTGCCTCGATCATGGCCCGCCGCGCCGGCATCATCGACCAGGTCGATGCCCAGCGCATCGTGGTCCGTGCCACCGAGGATCTGGAACCGGGCGATCCGGGGGTGGACATCTACCGTTTGCGCAAGTTCCAGCGCTCCAACCAGAACACCTGCATCAACCAGCGCCCGCTGGTGAAGGTGGGCGACAAGGTGCAGAAGGGCGAGGTGATCGCCGACGGCCCCTCGACCGACCTGGGCGAACTGGCGCTGGGCAAGAACGTGGTCGTCGCCTTCATGCCCTGGAACGGCTACAACTACGAGGACTCGATCCTGATTTCCGAGCGCATCGTGCGCGATGACGTCTTCACCTCGATCCACATCGAGGAGTTCGAAGTGGCGGCGCGCGACACCAAGCTGGGCCCGGAAGAGATTACCCGCGACATCCCCAACGTGGGCGAGGAGGCGCTGCGCAACCTCGACGAGGCCGGCATCGTCTATATCGGCGCCGAAGTGGGGCCGGGCGACATCCTGGTAGGCAAGATCACCCCCAAGGGCGAAAGCCCGATGACCCCGGAAGAAAAGCTGCTGCGCGCCATCTTCGGCGAGAAGGCCTCGGACGTGCGCGACACCAGCCTGCGCATGCCGCCGGGCGATTTCGGAACCGTTGTCGAGGTGCGCGTGTTCAACCGCCACGGGGTGGAGAAGGACGAGCGCGCCCTGCAGATCGAGCGTGAGGAAGTCGAGAGCCTGGCCCGCGACCGCGACGACGAGCTGGCGATCCTCGAGCGTAACATCTACGCTCGTCTCAAGGACATGCTTCTTGGCAAGGTGGCGGTGAAGGGGCCCAAGGGCGTCAAGCCCAAGTCGAAGATCACCGAGGAGCTTCTGGAAAGCCTCAGCCGCGGCCAGTGGTGGCAGCTGGCGCTCGCCGACGAGAAGGATGCCCAGGAGGTCGAGGCGCTCAATGCCCAGTACGAGGCACAGAAACGCGCCCTCGAACACCGTTTCGAGGACAAGGTCGAGAAGGTGCGCCGCGGCGACGACCTGCCGCCGGGGGTGATGAAGATGGTCAAGGTCTTCGTCGCCGTCAAACGCAAGCTGCAGCCCGGCGACAAGATGGCCGGCCGCCACGGCAACAAGGGCGTGATTTCCAAGGTGGTGCCGATGGAGGACATGCCGTTCCTCGCCGACGGCACCCCGGTGGACTTCGTACTCAATCCGCTGGGCGTGCCCTCGCGGATGAACGTGGGCCAGATCCTCGAAACCCACATGGGTTGGGCGGCCCGTGGGCTTGGCCTCAAGATCGACGAGGCGCTGGAGGAATACCGCCGTTCCGGCGACATGACACCGGTGCGCGACGCGATGAAGATCGCCTATGGCGAGGAGGCCTGGGAAGAGGCGATCAAGGACATGGACGACGGGCAGCTGCTGGAAGTGGCCGGCAACGTCACCAATGGCGTGCCGATCGCCACGCCGGTGTTCGACGGCGCCAAGGAGGCCGACGTCAACGACGCGCTTGAGCGCGCGGGCTTCGATACTTCCGGCCAGACCATGCTTTACGATGGCCGCACCGGCGAGCAGTTCTCGCGCCCGGTCACCGTGGGCACCAAATATCTTCTCAAGCTCCACCACCTGGTGGACGAGAAGATTCACGCCCGCTCCACCGGCCCCTACAGCCTGGTTACCCAGCAGCCGCTGGGCGGCAAGGCCCAGTTCGGTGGCCAGCGCTTCGGCGAGATGGAGGTCTGGGCGCTGGAGGCCTATGGCGCCGCCTACACCCTGCAGGAGATGCTTACCGTCAAGTCGGACGACGTGGCGGGCCGGACGAAAGTCTACGAGAGCATCGTCAAGGGCGAGGACAACTTCGAGGCCGGCGTGCCGGAAAGCTTCAACGTGCTGGTGAAGGAAGTCCGCGGCCTCGGCCTCAACATGGAACTCCTGGATGCGGAACCGGAAGAGTAGGGGCGCGCGCAGCGCCCCCTCCCTTCCCCTTCCCCCGGTATCAAGGAACGCAAGATGAACCAGGAACTGACAACCAACCCGTTCAACCCGCTGGCCGCGCCCAAGACCTTCGACGAGATCAAGATTTCCCTTGCCTCGCCCGAGCGCATCCTCAGCTGGTCCTACGGTGAGATCAAGAAACCCGAGACCATCAACTACCGCACCTTCAAGCCCGAGCGTGACGGCCTGTTCTGTGCCCGAATCTTCGGGCCGATCAAGGACTACGAGTGCCTGTGCGGCAAGTACAAGCGGATGAAGTACCGCGGCGTCGTGTGCGAGAAATGCGGCGTCGAGGTCACGCTGCAGAAGGTCCGGCGCGAGCGCATGGGCCATATCGAGCTGGCCGCGCCGGTGGCGCATATCTGGTTTCTGAAGTCGCTGCCCTCGCGCATCGGTCTGATGCTGGACATGACGCTGCGTGATCTCGAACGCATCCTGTATTTCGAGAACTACGTGGTGATCGAGCCGGGGCTGACCGATCTCAACTACGGCCAGTTGCTGACCGAGCAGGAATACCTGGATGCCCAGGATGCCTATGGCACGGATGCCTTCACCGCCAACATCGGCGCCGAGGCAATCCGCGAGATGCTGGCCGCCATCGATCTGGAGGCCACTGCCGAGCAGCTGCGCGAGGAGCTCAAGGAGGCCACGGGCGAGCTGAAGCCGAAGAAGATCATCAAGCGGCTGAAGATCGTCGAGAACTTCATCGAGTCGGGCAACCGCCCCGAGTGGATGGTGCTTACCGTGATCCCGGTGATCCCGCCCGAGCTGCGCCCGCTGGTGCCGCTCGATGGCGGCCGCTTCGCCACCTCGGATCTCAACGATCTCTATCGCCGGGTGATCAACCGCAACAATCGCCTGAAGCGGCTGATCGAGCTGCGCGCGCCCGACATCATCGTGCGCAACGAAAAGCGGATGCTGCAGGAATCGGTCGATGCGCTGTTCGACAACGGCCGCCGCGGCCGGGTCATCACCGGCGCCAACAAGCGGCCGCTGAAGTCGCTTTCCGACATGCTCAAGGGCAAACAGGGCCGCTTCCGCCAGAACCTGCTTGGCAAGCGGGTGGATTTCTCGGGCCGCTCGGTGATCGTGACCGGGCCCGAGCTGAAGCTGCACCAGTGCGGCCTGCCCAAGAAGATGGCGCTGGAGCTGTTCAAGCCGTTCATCTATTCGCGGCTGGAGGCCAAGGGCCTGTCCTCGACCGTCAAGCAAGCCAAGAAGCTGGTGGAAAAGGAACGCCCCGAGGTGTGGGACATCCTGGACGAGGTGATCCGCGAACACCCGGTGCTGCTCAACCGCGCACCGACCCTGCACCGCCTCGGCATCCAGGCCTTCGAGCCGGTGCTGATCGAGGGCAAGGCGATCCAGCTTCATCCGCTGGTCTGCTCGGCCTTCAACGCCGACTTCGACGGCGACCAGATGGCCGTGCACGTGCCGCTGAGCCTTGAGGCCCAGCTGGAAGCGCGCGTGCTGATGATGTCCACAAACAACGTGCTGTCGCCTGCGAACGGCTCGCCGATCATCGTGCCTTCGCAGGACATGATCCTCGGCCTTTACTACCTCTCGATGGAGCGCGAGGGGATGGAAGGCGAAGGCATGATCTTCTCAGACATTGACGAGGTGCTGCATGCGCTGGACGCCGGTGCCGTGCACCTGCATGCCAGGATCACCGCGCGGATTCCGCAGATCGACGAAGAGGGCAACGAATACCTCAAGCGCTATGAAACCACCCCCGGGCGGGTCAAGCTGGGCGCGCTTCTGCCGCGCAACGCCAAGGCGCCGTTCGATCTGGTCAACCGGCTGCTGCGCAAGAAGGAGGTGCAGCAGGTCATCGATACCGTCTACCGCTACTGCGGCCAGAAGGAGAGCGTGATCTTCTGCGACCAGATCATGACGATCGGTTTCCGCGAAGCCTTCAAGGCGGGCATTTCCTTCGGCAAGGACGACATGGTCATCCCCGAGGAGAAGTGGCAGATCGTCGAGGAAACCCGCAAGCAGGTCCAGCACTTCGAACAGCAGTACATGGACGGCCTGATCACCCAGGGCGAGAAGTACAACAAGGTGGTCGATGCCTGGTCCAAGTGCAACGACCGGGTGACCGAGGCGATGATGAATGCCATCTCCGCTGTCCGCAAGGACGAGAACGGCCGCGAGATGGAGCCGAACTCCATCTACATGATGGCCCATTCCGGGGCCCGTGGCTCCGTCACCCAGATGAAGCAGCTGGGCGGCATGCGCGGGCTGATGGCCAAGCCCTCGGGCGAGATCATCGAAACGCCGATCATCTCGAACTTCAAGGAAGGCCTGACGGTGCTGGAGTATTTCAACTCCACCCACGGCGCCCGAAAGGGTCTGTCGGATACCGCGCTGAAGACCGCCAACTCGGGCTACCTGACCCGGCGCCTGGTGGACGTGGCGCAGGATTGCATCGTGCGCGAGCATGATTGCGGCACCGACCGGGCCATCACCGCTGCGGCAGCAGTCAGCGACGGCGAGGTTGTCGCCTCGCTGTCCGAACGCATCCTCGGCCGGGTTGCGGCCGACGACGTGCTGGTGCCCGGTGGCGACGAGGTTCTGGTTTCCCGTGGCGAGCTGATCGACGAGCGCAAGGCCGAGGCCATCGAGAAGGCCGGCATCGCCAGCCTGCGGGTGCGCAGCCCGCTGACCTGCGAGGCCGAGGAGGGCGTCTGCGTCATGTGCTACGGCCGTGACCTGGCGCGCGGCACGATGGTCAACATCGGCGAGGCGGTGGGCATCATCGCCGCCCAGTCGATCGGCGAGCCCGGCACCCAGTTGACCATGCGCACCTTCCACATCGGCGGCGTGGCGCAGGGCGGACAGCAGTCCTTCGTCGAGGCCAGCCACGACGGCAAGGTGGAGTTCCGCGACACGAACGTGCTGGAAAATGCCGCCGGCGAGATCATCGTGATGGGCCGCAACATGAAGCTGGTCATCGTCGATGAGAACGGCGTGGAGCGGGCCAGCCACAAGCTGAGCTACGGCTCCAAGCTGCACGTGAAGGAAGGCGACGAGGTCAAGCGCGGCGACAAGCTGTTCGAGTGGGATCCCTTCACCCTTCCGATCATCGCCGAAAAGAGCGGCAGGGTGAAATTCGTCGATCTCACGCCGGGCATCTCGGTGCGCGACGAGACCGACGAAGCCACCGGCATGTCGCAGAAGATCGTGACCGACTGGCGCGCCACGCCCAAGGGCAGCGAACTCAAGCCGGAGATTTTCATCCTCGGTCCCGATGGCGAGCCGGTGCGCAACGAGGCGGGCAACCCCGTCACCTATCCGATGTCGGTGGATGCGATCCTCTCGGTCGAGGACGGCCAGGAGATCAAGGCCGGCGACGTGGTGGCGCGGATCCCGCGTGAGGGCGCCAAGACCCGCGACATCACCGGCGGTCTGCCGCGGGTGGCCGAACTGTTCGAGGCACGCCGTCCCAAGGACCACGCCATCATCGCCGAGATCGACGGTTACGTCCGCTTCGGGCGCGACTACAAGAACAAGCGCCGCATCACCATCGAGCCGGTGGATGACACGCTGGAGCCCGTGGAATACATGGTGCCCAAGGGCAAGCACATTCCGGTAGCCGAGGGCGACTTCATCCACAAGGGCGAGTATCTGATGGATGGCAACCCGGCGCCGCACGACATCCTGTCGATCCTCGGCGTCGAGGCGCTGGCCGATTACATGATCAACGAGGTGCAGGACGTCTACCGCCTGCAGGGCGTGAAGATCAACGACAAGCACATCGAGGTGATCGTCCGGCAGATGCTCCAGAAGTGGGAGATCCAGGACAGCGGCGATACCACGCTGCTCAAGGGCGAGCATGTGGACAAGGCCGAGTTCGACGCCGCCAACGAGAAGGCCATTGCCAAGGGCGGCCGCCCAGCCAAGGGCGCACCGATCCTGCTGGGCATTACCAAGGCCAGCCTGCAGACACGTTCGTTCATCTCGGCGGCCTCCTTCCAGGAGACCACGCGCGTGCTTACCGAAGCCTCGGTGCAGGGCAAGCGCGACAAGCTGGTGGGGCTGAAGGAGAACGTCATCGTCGGCCGCCTGATCCCCGCCGGCACCGGCCGAGCCACCCAGGAGATCGTCCGCATCGCCGCCGAGCGCGACCGCAAGGTGATCGAACAGGCCCGCGCAGAGGCCGAGGCCATGGCGGCCCTCGCCGCTCCGGTCGACGACATTGTCGAGAACGAGTTCGACAACGTCTTCGACGAAGGCGGCCCCGACATGCCGGACCTGCCTGAAAACCGCGACGAGTGAGGCCATGCCTGCAGGCGCAGCATCCATGGAGGATGGGGTGAGACATTACCCCATCCTCTTTTTCATTCCGCCGCGGCACATGCGTTGGGGCTATGTTCGTTCGGGTGTCTTCGATGGCAAGGGCAGGAGGCTCGAACTGTGGCCGATCCTGATTTCCAATGGAAGTCGCTTCCCGGTGGGTCCGCGAAAGATTCAACCCCCGGCGGAGCCGCGGGAGCGCTTCCCCGAAGGCTACATCTACGCCGGTGCCTACTATCCAGGTTTCGGGCATTTCATCACGGAAACCCTTGTCAATCTGGTGGCCATCGCTCCGACATTGCGGGCCCACCCGCGGCGAAGGATTCTTTTCGTCCTGCCAACTCCCGGGACTCTCAAGCGGGTTTTCAAGGGTTCCCACGAAGATTATTTCTTCGAGAAGCTTGGTATCTCCAGAGACCAGATCGTATTCGTTACTCGATTGGCGGGGTATGAGGACGTTCTTGTCCCAAGGGCGCCCTTCGAGAGGAAATTCACGTACTGCTCATGGATAACGAAGGCGCTGGACAGGCTGGAGATGCCGCGGATCGACGGCCCGAAGAAGGTCTATCTTTCTCGCAGCCGGTGGCCGAAACCGCGCGTGGTGGACGAGGGGCGAATTGAAGGGATGTTTCGGGATGCCGGCTATGAAATCGTGCATCCTCAGGAATTGCCGCTCGATGAACAGTTCGCCCTGATGCGTAATCTGACGGATCTTGCAGGGCCGCAGGGAACGGCCCTGCATCTCAGCCTGTATTCCCCTTCCGCACGTAGCGTCATTTCCCTGGGCTGGAAATCGCCGTTGCAGGCCGGGATCTGCCAGGTGCGCGGCCAGCGCTTCTTGGATCCGCGCGGAATGATGGTCAGTTTCAGGATGCCGCGCCTGCGTCGGGTGAGCGACAGGGCCGTGCGCAGGGCCATCGAGCGGGTGGCGGAGGGATGATCCGGCGGGAGGAATTTCCATGCTGATGCCACCGCTTACGGACAACCTGCGCGGCGCACTGCTGATGATGGGATCCATGGCTGCCTTCACCTTCAACGATGCCGCAATGAAGGCGCTGT
>JALSGY010000405.1 GCA_026982515.1 Paracoccaceae bacterium | reverse complement strand
GACGGCCAGGGCAACTTCGGATCCATGGACGGCGACAACCCGGCGGCGATGCGCTACACCGAGGTGCGCATGGCACGCGCCGCGGATTACCTGCTCATGGACATCGACAAGGACACCGTCGATTTCCAGCCCAACTACGACGGCAAGGACCGTGAGCCCACCGTTCTGCCGGCGCGCTTTCCCAACATGCTGGTCAACGGGGCGGGCGGCATCGCCGTGGGCATGGCCACCAACATCCCGCCGCACAATCTGGGCGAGGTGATCGACGGCACGCTGGCGCTGATCGACAACCCGGATCTGAGCAGCGAAGAGCTGATGCAATACATCCCCGCCCCCGATTTCCCCACCGGCGGGGTGATCCTCGGCCGCTCGGGCGCGCGCAAGGCCTACACGGAAGGGCGCGGCAGCGTGATCATCCGCTCCAGAACCCGCATCGAGGAGGTCCGCCGCGACCGTCACGCCATCATCATCGACGAGATCCCCTATCAGGTGAACAAGGCGGCGCTGATCGAGAAGATCGCCGATCTGGTCAAGGAAAAGAAGATCGAGGGCATCGCCCACGTGCAGGATGAATCCGACCGTGTCGGCGTGCGCGTGGTGATCGAGCTGAAGCGCGATGCCACGCCGGAGGTGGTGCTCAACCAGCTGTTCCGCTTCACCCCGATGCAGACCAGCTTCGGCTGCAACATGCTGGCGCTCAACGGCGGCCGCCCCGAACAGCTGAGCCTTCGCGACTTCCTGAGATATTTCATAGACTTCCGCGAAGAGGTCGTGGCCCGGCGCACGGCCTATCTGCTGCGCAAGGCGCGCGAGCGCAGCCACGTTCTGTGCGGCCTGGCGGTGGCGGTCTCCAACGTGGACGAGGTGGTGGCCACGATCCGCTCCTCGCGCGATCCGGCCGAGGCCAGGCAGCGCCTGATGGAGCGGCGCTGGCCGGCCGAGGAGATTGCCGAATACATCCGCCTGATCGACGATCCGGGCCACACCATGAACGAGGACGGCACCTACAACCTGTCGGAGGCCCAGGCCCGCGCCATTCTGGAACTGCGCCTGCAGCGGCTCACCGCCATGGGCGTGAAGGAGGTTACGGACGAACTTCAGGAACTGGCCGCAAATATCCGCGATTACCTGGAAATCCTGCGTTCGCGCGAACGCATCCTCGGGATAATCTCCGACGAGTTGCGCGAGGTGAAGGAGCTTTTCGCCGTCCCCCGCCGCACCGAGATCGTGGACTGGTCGGGCGACATGGAAGACGAAGACCTGATCGAGCGCGAGGACATGGTCGTCACCGTCACCTCCGCCGGCTGGATCAAGCGCACCCCGCTTGCCGAGTTCCGCGCCCAGCGCCGCGGCGGCAAGGGGCTGAGCGGCATGTCCACCAAGGAAGAGGACGTGGTCACGACCCTGTTCGTGGCCAACACCCACACGCCGCTTCTGTTCTTCACCACCGACGGCATGGTCTACAAGCTCAAGTGCTGGCGCCTGCCGCACGGGGGGCGCACCGCCAAGGGCAAGGCCATCGTCAACATCCTGCCGATCCCGGCCGGCGTCTCGGTGGCGGCGATCATGCCGGTGGACGTGCCGGAAGAGGAGTGGAAGGATCTGCAGATATTCTTCGCCACCTCCGACGGCTCGGTGCGCCGCAACGCGCTGTCCGACTTCACCAACGTGCGCGCCAACGGCAAGATCGCCATGAAACTGCCCGAGGGCGTGCAGCTGGTGAACGCCCGCATCTGCACCGAGGACGATGACGTGATGCTGGTCACCGCC
>JALSGY010000404.1 GCA_026982515.1 Paracoccaceae bacterium | reverse complement strand
AGCCGCAGGACGATTTCCTGGAAACTGCGCGGTGTCTTGCCCGTCTCGGCCATCTGCTACCCTTCCCGAAAGCGCGTCCTCAATAGGCACTGGTGCGGCGGGGGTCAATTGCGCTTTGGCGCACGCCTTCGCGAGGAACCGCCGCGCCCGGGCGGCAACGGCCGGGGGATGCTCAGCCGTCCGACACGGGTGTCTTGAGGGGCCGCAGCCCCGGCCCGGCATGCACCAGCACCGGCCGCTCTGCCCCGAGTGCTGCGCGCAGCGCCAAACCGAAGGCCTGCGGCGTATCGGCGCGCGCATATCCCAGCCCCCAGGCCCGCGCCAGCAGCCCGAAATCGGGGTTGAGCGCGCGCACCGCCCGCGGCGCGATCTGGCTGCGCACCATGCTGTCCTCGATCTCCTGCAGGCGGTCGTTGTCCCACACCACCAGCGGCAGGGCGAGGCCCAGCTCGGCGGCCACGCCAAGCTCCTGCAAGGTGTACTGAAAGCCGTAATCGCCGGCGATGGCCACCACGTCGGCCTCCGGGCGCGCCAACTTGCCGCCGATCGCCGCGGGCAGGGCATAGCCGAGGGTGCCGAAACCGAAGGGATGGTGCCAGCGGCCGGGCTCTTCCATGGGGTAGAGCTCCTTGGCCACATAGGCAAACTGGGTCATGTCCGAATAGACATGTGCCGTGTCGTCCAGCACCGTGCGCAGGGCATCGACATATTCGGCGATGCCGGGACGCTCGGCCGCGCTCTGCGCGCGGAAGGCGGCCCGGGCGCGGGCCACCTCGTCGGCCTCCCACTTTGGCGGCGATTCGCCCAAAAGCGGCGAGAGAGCGGCCAGGAAGGCACCGGCCTCGGCATGAATGGGAAACTCCGCCCCGTGGGCGTCTGCCAGCACCGAGGCGTCGATGTCGATACGCACCAGCGGGCCGGTGCGGCCCAGATCCTCGCGCCACAGGTCGACCTCGGCCAGCTCGGTGCCCACGGCCACTACCAGATCGGCCCGGGCGATCACCGCGGCGCTGTCGGGGCGGGCAAGAAAGGCCCCGAAGGAAAGCGGATGGCTGGCCGGCACCACCCCGCGCCCGGCATAGGTGGTAAAGACGGCCGCACCGCTACGGCGCACCACCTCGCGCGCCGCCTCCGCCGCCCCCACCGCACCGCCGCCGAAGATGAACAGCGGCCGCTCGGCCGCCCCGAGCATCTTGGCCAGACGCGCGGCGGCCCCTTCGGGGGCTTGCGGCAAGTCCACGCGGGCAGGTGCCCATTGCGGCGCCGGACCGGCGGGGCGGGCCAGCAGATCGATGGGAATGGACAGGTGCCAGGGCCGCTTGCGGCCGGTGGCAAGGGCCGTGAAGGCGCTGTCGAGCAGCTCGAAGGCTTCCTCGGCGCTGCGGGCCATGTGCGAGTGCGCGCAGACCGCCCGCGCCGCCCCCGGCTGGTCGCGCATCTGATGCAGCCGCCCCGGCATGGCCTCACCCTCGGGCAGGCAGGAGGAAATCACCAGCAGCGGCACGCTGTCCGACCAGGCCTGGCCCAGGGGCGTCAGGATGTTGGTCAGCCCCGGCCCGGTGATGACGAAGGCCACCCCGGGGCGACCGGAAGCGCGGGCGTAGCCATCGGCCATGAAGCCCGCGCCCTGTTCGTGGCGGGCCAGCACGTGGCGGATGCCGGCCTCCTCCAGGCCGCGGTAGAGCTCGATGTTGTGCACCCCGGGGATGCCGAAGACCACCTCCACGCCGCGCTCCTTCAGCGCCATCGCCAGTTCCGCGCCAAGGGTCGTGCCGG
>JALSGY010000403.1 GCA_026982515.1 Paracoccaceae bacterium | reverse complement strand
GCCGAGCGGGTGTTGCGCAGCGCCCCCATCCTCGAGCCGCCCCAGGGCATGTGGGAGGCCTTCTGCGCCCGCTTTCCCTGGCAGGAGACGGACGATCAGCTGAAGGCGATCGATGAGGTGCTGGAGGACCTCGCCGCCGGGCGCCCGATGGATCGGCTGATCTGCGGTGACGTGGGCTTCGGCAAGACGGAAGTGGCCATGCGTGCGGCCTTCGTGGCCGCCATGAGCGGGGTGCAGGTGGCGGTGATCGCGCCCACCACGCTGCTGGCGCGGCAGCATTACAGGAGCTTCGCCGAACGCTTCCGCGGCTTTCCGGTAAACGTGCGCCAGCTTTCGCGTTTCGTTCCGGCCAGGGAGGCCGCGCGCACCCGCGAGGGGCTGGCCGAGGGCACGGTGGATATCGTCATCGGCACCCACGCGGTTCTGGCCGGCTCGATCCGCTTTCGCAACCTCGGCCTGCTGGTGATCGACGAAGAGCAGCACTTCGGCGTCGCCCACAAGGAGCGGCTCAAGCAGATGCGCTCGGAGGTGCATGTGCTCACGCTCACCGCCACGCCGATCCCGCGCACGCTGCAGCTGTCGCTTGCCGGCGTGCGGGATCTTTCGGTGATCTCCACCCCGCCGGTGGATCGCCTCTCGATCCGCACCTACGTGTCGGAGTTCGACGCGGTGACCATCCGCGAGGCGCTGTTGCGCGAACATTACCGCGGCGGGCAGTCCTTCTACGTGGTGCCGCGCATTTCGGATCTGGCCGAGATCGAGGAATTCCTGCGTGAACAGGTGCCCGAGATCAGCTTCGTGGTGGCCCATGGCCAGATGGCCGCCGGCGAGCTGGATGCGCGGATGAATGCCTTCTACGATGGCAGATACGATGTGCTGCTGGCCACCACCATCGTCGAATCGGGGCTCGACATTCCCACCGCCAACACCATGATCGTGCACCGCGCCGACATGTTCGGGCTGGCCCAGCTTTACCAGATCCGCGGCCGGGTGGGCCGCTCCCGAACCCGCGCCTATGCCTATCTTACCACGAAGCCGCGTGCGCCGCTGACCCCGGCGGCGGAAAGGCGGCTGAAGGTGCTGGGCAGCCTCGACATGCTGGGGGCCGGCTTCACCCTGGCCAGCCAGGATCTCGACATCCGCGGTGCCGGCAACCTGCTGGGCGAGGAACAGTCGGGCCAGATCCGCGAGGTGGGATACGAGCTTTACCAGTCCATGCTGGAAGAGGCGATCGCGAAGATCAGGGCCGGCGAGATGGAGGGGCTGCCGGAGGCCGACGAGCAGTGGGCGCCGCAGATCAACCTCGGGGTGCCGGTGCTGATTCCCGAATCCTACGTCCCCGATCTCGACGTGCGGCTGGGCCTCTACCGCCGGCTGTCGGGGCTGCACACCAAGGTGGAACTGGAGGGCTTCGCCGCCGAGCTGATCGATCGCTTCGGCAAGTTGCCGAAGGAGGTCAACACCCTGCTGGCGGTGGTGCGCATCAAGGAAGCATGCAAGAGGGCCGGTATCGCGCGCCTGGACGCCGGGCCCAGGGGGGCGACGATCCGGTTTCACGAGGACAGGTTCGCCAACCCCGCGGGCCTGGTGGAATTCATCCATGCCCAGCGCGGGCTGGCGAAGGTGCGCGACAACAGGCTGGTGGTCCGGCGTGACTGGCGCACGGATCGCGACAGGGTCAACGGCGCCTTCACGATTGCCCGTGACCTGGCGCAAAAGGCGCGGCAGACCGGCGCGGGGGAAAGGTAGGGGCGACGGGCGGAGCTATCGCGGTTCCAC
>JALSGY010000402.1 GCA_026982515.1 Paracoccaceae bacterium | reverse complement strand
CCGGTTACGCAATAATGTTTCCGAAATGAGAAATATCCTTCTCGGACAACCCGGTTGCGCGGAACGGACGCACTGGCGGCGGCCTCTCTTCCATCGTCCCGCACCGATGTCTATATCGGGATGGTGAAATCGGAACATCAGGGGCAGAAATGGCGGAATCGAAACACAGCAGGGTTCTTATCATCGGGTCGGGGCCGGCAGGCTATACCGCCGGCATCTATGCCAGCCGCGCCATGCTGGAGCCGGTCCTGATCCAGGGCATCCAGCCCGGCGGCCAGCTGACCATAACCACCGAGGTGGAAAACTGGCCCGGCGACATCGAGGTGCAGGGCCCCGACCTGATGGCGCGCATGGAGGCCCATGCCCGCGCCGTCGGCACCGAGATCATTGCCGATCACATCAGCAGCATCGACCTGTCGAAACGCCCCTTCACGGCCCGGGGCGACAGCGGCACCACCTACACGGCCGATGCGGTGATTCTCGCCACCGGCGCCCAGGCCCGCTGGCTGGGCCTGCCGAGCGAAGAGAAGTTCAAGGGCTTCGGCGTCTCGGCCTGCGCCACCTGCGACGGCTTCTTCTACCGCGGCCAGGAAGTGGTGGTGATCGGCGGCGGAAACACGGCCGTTGAAGAGGCGCTGTTTCTGACTAATTTCGCCTCCAAGGTGACGCTGATCCACCGCCGCGACGAGTTGCGCGCCGAGAAGATCCTCCAGCACCGGCTGCTCAACAACGAAAAGGTCGAGGTGCTTTGGGATCATACCCTCGAAGAGATTTTCGGTTCGGAAAATCCGCTTGCCGTGGAAGGGGTGCGCGCCAGACATGTGAAGACCGGCGAGATCACCGAAATCCCCTGCAAGGGCGTGTTCATCGCTATCGGGCATGCTCCGGCCTCGGAGCTGGTGAAGGACCAGCTGGAAACCCACATGGGCGGCTATGTGGTCACGAAGCCCGACAGCACCGCCACCTCCATCCCCGGCGTCTTCGCCGCGGGCGATCTGACCGACTGGAAATACCGCCAGGCCGTCACCAGTGCCGGCATGGGCTGCATGGCCGCGCTGGAGGCCGAGCGCTTCCTCGCCGAGCAGGAAGACGGCTGATCGGCATGCGAGCTGTCCCGCCGGGGCTGCCCCGGCGGGATGAAGGCGGGGAAATCCGTCTGTCCTTGCGGGCGGTGGCGAGCCGTTCGTCCTGCCGTCTGCCGGTTTCGCGCAACACTCCCCGCATTTCCCGAAATTTGCCCCGCCGTGCTTGAATCCTGCCGCAATGCCGCGCTAAAGCCCGGGCAATTCACGTGTTTTGCTGGCAGCCCGGAAGGCCCGAAAAGATGCAATTGCCCAATCTCGCTCCAATTCCGGAGCTTTATGTTTCCTACGAATCCGCCCAGAAGCTGAAGCAGGAGGCCGGCGATCTGCCCAGCTGGGATCTGACCGCGCGCCAGATCTGCGATCTGGAACTGCTGATGAACGGCGGCTTCAACCCGCTCAAGGGATTTCTGGACCGGGAAGATTACGAAAGCGTCATCGAGAGGATGCGCCTGGCCGACGGCACCCTGTGGCCGATGCCGATCACGCTGGACGTGTCGGAAAAATTCGCCGCCACCATCGAGCCCGGCCAGGACATCGCCCTGCGCGATCAGGAGGGGGTGATCCTCGCCATCATGTCGGTCACCGACAAATGGATCCCGGACAAGCGCCGCGAGGCCGAGAAGGTCTTCGGCGCCGATGATGTCGCGCATCCGGCCGTCAACTACCTGCACCATACCGCCGGGCCGGTCTATCTGG
>JALSGY010000401.1 GCA_026982515.1 Paracoccaceae bacterium | reverse complement strand
GGCGGCCCTCGGCCTGCCACTTGGGCAACCCGCCATCGAGCACCGCCACGTCCGTCTTGCCCATCAGCCGGAACAGCCACCACACCCGCGGGGCGGAAAAGATGCCGGCGCTGTCATAGACCACCACCTGATGGCCGTCACCCACCCCCATGGCGCGCATCCGGGCGATGAATTTTTCTGCCGGCGGTACCATGTGGGGCAGTTGCGCGCGCAGATCGGCAATCTCGTCGATATCGAAGAAACGGGCGCCGGGGATGTGCGCGGCCTCGTATTCGGCCCGTGCATCGCGCCCCGAATCCGGCATGTGCCACGAGGCATCGAGAATGCGCAGGTCCGGGTCTTTCAGATGCGCAGCCAGCCACTGCGTCGAGACCAGGGTCTTGGGATCGTCATGAGGCATGCTGCCCTCCGCCAATGCTTCGTTGCTTGCTATCCAGCGCGGGCGCGTCTTTCAAGGGCCGACCCCGCTCAGCCCCGCTCGCGCAGCAGCCGCGCCTTCTGGCGCTGCCAGTCCCGCCGGGCTTCGGTGGCGCGCTTGTCCTGGGTCTTCTTGCCGCGGGCGATGCCGATCTTCAGCTTGGCCAGCCCCTTGTGATTGAAGTAGAGCACCAGCGGCACCAGCGTCATGCCCTTGCGGCGCGTGGCGTCCCACAAACGGGCCAGCTCCTTCTTCGAAACCAGCAGCTTGCGCTTGCGTCGTTCTTCGTGGCCCCATGTCCGGGCCTGTTCGTAGGGCGCGATGTAGCTGTTGATCAGCCACAGTTCTCCATCCTCCACCGCGGCATAGCTTTCGGCGATGTTGGCCTGCCCCTGGCGCAGGGATTTCACCTCGGACCCCTGCAGGACGATACCGCATTCCAGATCGTCCTGGATGGCATAATCGTACCGCGCCCGCCGGTTTTCGGCGATCACCTTGTAGTTGGGGTTATCCTTCTTCTTCGCGGCCATGGAGGTGCAGATAGGCCCTTGCCGCGTGGCTGTCCAGTGCGCCCTGCTGCCGCCTGATGCTGCGCTGCGGCTCAGCCGGACGCCGGCATTTCGGCAAGCCAGCCGGTCAGTGCCCCGGAGCAGGCCGGCCCAACCATCTGGAGCTGTCGGTGATGTGCATCGCCGGTGCGGTCAGCCCAGCAACCCCGCGTGCTCCATCGCGGCGCGGATCTCGGCCTTGGTGGCTTCGCTCAGCCCGACCAGGGGCAGGCGCAGCTCTTCGCTGCATCTGCCCAGCAGGGACAGCCCGTATTTGGCCCCCGCCACGCCGGGTTCGAGGAAGATCGCCCTGTGAAGCGGCATCAGCAGGTCCTGATATTCCAGCGCCCTGGCGTAATCGCCGGCCAGGGTGGCCGCCTGGAACTCAGCGCACAGCTTCGGCGCCACGTTGGCCGTGACCGAAATGCAGCCTCTTCCGCCCTGGGCATTGAAGCCGAGCGCCGTGGCATCCTCGCCGGAAAGCTGGATGAACTCCTTGCCGCAGGTCATGCGCTGCAGGCTGACGCGGGCCAGGTCTCCGGTGGCGTCCTTCACCCCGATGATGCGGGGCAGCTTTGCCAGCTCGCCCATGGTCTCGGGGGTCATGTCCACCACCGAGCGGCCGGGGATGTTGTAGATGATGATCGGCAGTTCGCAGCAATCGTGCAGGGCCTTGAAATGGGCGATCAGCCCGGCCTGGGTGGGCTTGTTGTAATAGGGGGTCACCACCAGGGCCGCGTCGGCGCCCACGCGCTCGGCATGGCGGATCAGGCCGATACCCTCGGCGGTATTGTTCGAGCCCGCCCCGGCAATCACCG
>JALSGY010000400.1 GCA_026982515.1 Paracoccaceae bacterium | reverse complement strand
GATCAGCGCGATGGCGCTTCGCGGTCCATCTCGATTTTTAGGTTGTCGTCATCACTTCCCTGTGCATGGACCGTCCCGCGGCCGTCCCTGGCCGCGGGAAAGGTCTTACATGGACGCCGCCCGTCCTGCCAGGGGCTGAGGTGAGTGGGGGTCGACTGCATGCTTACATCCGGCCTCTGTCGGTGGCACCTTGCCGCGGTGCCGGGCCCTGAAGGTAACCGCCGGCAGGGTCCCGAATCTGAAAAGCGGGCTCGAGGCCCGAGACCTTTCCCGGGTCTGCCCTGCCGCGGTCCGACCTGTCTCGCCTTCAGCCACTGGCGCAATCGCAGGGGCGGGTCAGATGCCTGTCGCTGCCGCGGCCGGCTGGGGCCGCCAGGGCTCGCCGCGGTGCAGCACTGCCCAGGCCTGGCGGGCGAGCTTGTTGGCCAGCGCCACGGCGACCACGTTGGGCGGGCGCCGGCGCAGCAGCCGCTCGGCCCAGGGCAGCCCGCTCGGCTGGCCGGCGGCCATGCGCCGGCGCACCTGGCGCAGCAGCGCCTGTGCGCCCAGCACCAGCAGCCGGCGCAGGTAGCTGTCGCCGCGCTTGCTGATGGGCCCGAGCCGCTGGCGCGCGCCCGAGCTGTGCTGGCCGGGCACCAGCCCCAGCCAGGCCGACAGGTGCCGCCCCGAGCGGAAGTGGGCGGCCCGCTCGCCCACCGTCGCCACCAGGGCCGTGGCCGTCAGCGGCCCGATGCCGGGGATCGTCGCCAGCCGCCGGCTCGCCTCGCAGCCCTGGTGCCAGGCCTGCAGCGCCGCCTCCAGCGCCCGCACCCGCGCCTCCAGCTCGGTGTGCGCCTCGAGGAGCGCCCGCAGCACCACCCGCACCGCCTCGGGCAGCGCCGCCGCCGCCTCGGCCTCGCCGAGCAGTCGCGCCACACCGCGCAGCGCCACCCGGCGCCCGCGCCCGAACACCACCCCCTGCTCGGCCAGCACCGCCCGCATCTGATTGACCAGCGCCACCTGCTGGCGCACCAGCAGGGCACGGGCCCGGTGCAGCGCCAGCACCCCCTGCTGCTCGGGCGTCTTCACCGCCACGAAGCGCATGTTCGGGCGCTGGACCGCCTCGCAGATGGCCTCCGCGTCGCTGGCGTCGTTCTTGCCCCGCTTGCGGTAGGGCCGGACATAGGCCGCCGGCATGATCCGCACCCGATGGCCCAGCCGTGCGAGCACCCGCGCCCAGTGGTGCGCCCCCGGACAGCTCTCCACCCCGATCAGACAGGGCGGCAGCGAGGCGAAGAAGCCCTCCATCTGGCTGCGCCGCAGCCGCCGGCGCAGCACCACCCGCCCGTGGGCATCCACGCCGTGGAGCTGGAAGAGCTGCTTTGCCAGATCGAGCCCGATCACGCTAACCTCACGCATGGACGTCGCCCTCCTGTGTCATCGTTTGTTGATCTGCGCCACACCGGGCGCGTGACCCCTCACAGGATGCCACCGCCCGGAAGGAATGGGAGGGCGGCGTCCATACCATCTGAAAAATCCGATTTTTCAGACCTTTCCCGCGGCCAGGGATGGCCGCGGGACGGCCCATGCACAGGAAAGCGCATGACGACTCAAGGAAAATCAGAATGGACCGCGAAGCGCCATCGCGCTGATCAATCCGTGCAGCGGATTGATCAGAGTTTCCACTAGATCACAGGCGCCAGACGCGGATGCCCGCGTCCTCGAGGGCGGCGCGGTCGAGGACGCTCTTGACGTCGGCGATGCAGCCGGGGTTGTGGAGCTTATCCAGGAAGGCCCCGGCGGGCAT
>JALSGY010000399.1 GCA_026982515.1 Paracoccaceae bacterium | reverse complement strand
GGCGGCGGTGGCCGCCGAGGAGCCCGAGACCGCGGCGAAGATCGCACAGCCCAGGATGTTGACGTGCAGCAGCCGTCCCGGCACCCGCCCCAGCCAGGGCGAGAGGCCCTTGAACATGTCTTCCGACAGGCGCGAGCGCAGCAGGATCTCGCCCATCAGGATGAACAGCGGCAGCGCCGCCAGCGCCCAGGAGTGGCTTTGCCCCCACACCGTGGTGGCCAGCACCTGCCCCACCGGGGCCGAGGCGAAGAACACCATTGCCACCACGCCCACGCTCATCAGAGCAATCGCCACCCACACGCCCAGCGCCAGCAGCCCCAGCAGCACCGCCAGCAGGACGGCCATGATCAGCGGATCCGACATCATGCCTCTCCCTGGTCACGCAACACGGGGCGTCTGGCCCGTATCGTTTGCACGAAGAGATCGGCGAAGGCGATGGTCAGGATCATCAGCCCGCCCGAGACCGCCAGCTGCGGCACCCAGATCGGGATCGCGATGATGCCGAAGGACAGATCGCCGAACTTGTAGGATTCCACGTTCAGCCGGATCATGTAGAAGGTAGCGAAACCTGACAGTGCGCCGCCAAGCGCGAGGCTGAACAGCTCGGCCGCCAGGCGGGCGCGCTCGCCCATGCCCTGCAGCACCAGGGTGACGCGGATGTGTCCGCCGCGGGTCAGCGTGTAGGCCAGCGCCAGGAAGGAGGCGGCGGCCAGGAAGAAGCCGGCGAAATCGGCATAAGAGGGAATGGTGTAGCTGTATTCGGTGCCGAAGATCCGGGTGATCAGGTTGAGTACCACCTGGGCGCTCACCACCAGACAGATCAGCACGATGAACCCGGCCGCCGCCAGGCCGCTGGCGGCGTAGAGCAGGTCAAGCCCCTTGCGCATGAGAAGGATCCTCCGAGGTCGCGGGCCGGCATCAGCCGGCCCGCGGCTTGCCGCCTAGTTGCCTTGGTAGGCGGCAACGATCCGCTTCGCCGCATCCGAGGCGCTGGCCAGCGTGTCTTCCAGCATCTTCGCGCCGATCTCGCGCAGGCCGGCCATCAGTTCGGCGCTGGGCTCGACCACGGTGATGCCGTTCTCGGCGAGGATCTTCGTCTTCTCGTCGGCTTCGGCCTTGCTCATGGCCCAGCCGCGGGCCTCGGCCTCTTCGGCGGCCTTCAGCACGGCCTCTTGAACGGCCGGGTCCAGCCTGTCGAACTCGGCCTTGTTCACGACCACGATGTTCTTGGGCACCCAGGCGTTGATCGGGGTGTAGTAGGACAGGAAATCCCACGCCTTGGAGCTGACCCCGGTGGAGGGCGAGGTGATCATCGCCTCGACCTGGCCGGTGGCGAAGGCCTGTGGGATGTCGGGGGCCTCGACCTGGGTCGGCGAGGCGCCGGCCAGCGTGGCGAACTGTTCCAGCGCGGCGTTGTAGGCGCGGAACTTCAGCCCGGCCAGATCACCGACGGAGTTGATTTCCTTCTTGGTATAAAGCCCCTGCGCGGGCCATGGCACCGAGAACAGCGGCATCAGGTTCTGTTTGGCCAGCAGCTCGGTGATTACCGGCTTCTGCGCGGCCCACAGGCGGGCCGCGTCGTCATAGCTGGTGGCCAGGAAGGGCAGCGAATCGAGCCCGAAGGCGGCATCCTCGTTGGCCAGCCGCGACAGGAAGAACTCGCCGATCGGCACCTGGCGCGAGCGTACGGCGTTCTTGATGTCGGCGTGCTTGAACAGCGAGCCGGCCGAATGCACCGTGATGTTCAGCTTGCCGCCGGTGGCCTCCTTCACGTCATCGGCGAACTGGGTGATG
>JALSGY010000398.1 GCA_026982515.1 Paracoccaceae bacterium | reverse complement strand
GGCCTCGACCGGGGCGGGGGCGGGGGCCGGGACAGGGGCCGCGGCAGGGGCGGCGGCAGGGGCGGCCGGCGCGCCGGCGGGTGCTTGCGCGGGGGCCGGGGCGGGGCGGGTGCTGGCCGCTTCGACATCGGCCTTGACGATGCGGCCATTGGGGCCGCTGCCGCTGATCTGCGTCAGGTCGATGCCCTTCTGCGCCGCGATGCGGCGCGCCAGAGGCGAGGCAAAAACCCTTTTTCCTTCAGCGTCTTGCGCCGCAGGCGCTGCCGGCTTGGGTGTCGCCGGGCTGGGCGCCTCCGTCGCGGGCGCGGGGGCCGCTTCGACCGCCGCCGCCACTGGCGCCGCCGCGTCGCTCAGGCTTTCGCCCTCCTCCAGCAGCACGGCAATCGGCGTGTTGACCGCCACCGCCTCGGCGCCCTCTTCCACCAGCAGCTTGCCGATGATGCCGTCCTCGGTGGCTTCGAATTCCATCACCGCCTTGTCGGTTTCGATCTCGGCGATCAGGTCGCCGGCGGCGACGCTGTCGCCCTCCTTGACCAGCCATTTGGCCAGCTTGCCTTCTTCCATGGTCGGAGAAAGCGCGGGCATCAGGATTTCTGTCGGCATGTCTTTCTCCTACCTGTAGGTGACGACGCGGGCGGCCTCGACCACCTCTTGGGTGGTGACCAGAGCCAGTTTTTCGAGATTGGCGGCATAGGGCATCGGCACGTCCTTGCCGGTGACATTGATCACCGGCGCGTCGAGGAAGTCAAAGGCCTGCTCCATCAGCACCGCCGACAGGTGGTTGCCGATCGAGGCCACCGGCCAGCCCTCTTCAATCGTCACGCAGCGGTTTGTTTTCATGACGCTTTTCACCACTGCGGCAGTGTCCATCGGCCGCAGCGTGCGCAGGTCGATCACTTCGGCGGAGATGCCCTGCTCGGCCAGCACGTCAGCCGCCTGCAAGGTCCATTTCATGCCGATGCCAAAGCTGACCAGGGTCACATCGCCTCCTTCGCGCCAGATGCGGGCGCGCCCGAAGGGGATGGTGTAATCGTCCAGCTGGGGCAGGTCGAAGGCCTCGCCATAAAGCAGCTCGTTTTCCAGAAACACCACCGGATTGTCCGAGCGGATCGCGGTTTTCAGCAGCCCCTTGGCGTCGGCAGCACTATAGGGCTGGGCCACCCACAGGCCGGGTATCTGCGCATACCACGCCGCATAATCCTGGCTGTGCTGGGCGGCGACGCGGGCCGCCGCGCCGTTGGCGCCGCGAAAGACGATCGGGCAGGTCATCATGCCGCCGGACATGTAGCGGGTTTTCGCGGCGGAATTGATAATGTGGTCAATCGCTTGCATGGCGAAGTTGAAGGTCATGAACTCGACAACCGGGCGCAGGCCGGCAAAGGCTGCCCCCACGCCCAGACCGGCAAAGCCCATCTCGGTGATCGGCGTGTCGATGACGCGGCGCGCGCCGAACTCATCCAGCATGCCTTGGCTGACCTTGTAGGCGCCCTGGTATTCGGCCACTTCCTCGCCCATCAGGAACACCTCGTCGCTGGCGCGCATTTCCTCGCTCATGGCGTCGCGCAGCGCCTCGCGCACGGTGGTTGGCTTCATCTCGGTGCCGGGCGGGATTTCCGGGTCTTCGGGTATGGTCGGGGCCGGCGCGGCCTCGGCCGGATTGGGCGCGATTGGTGCGGCGGGTGCAGCTGGGGTGGTGGCCGGGGACGCAGCCGGGGCAGGGGCCGTCTCCTGGGCTGCCTGCACCACGGCATCGGCGCTCTCGCCCTCCTCCAGCAGCAGGGCAATCGGCGGGTT
>JALSGY010000397.1 GCA_026982515.1 Paracoccaceae bacterium | reverse complement strand
TTCGTCGCGCGCCACCAGGCCCAGTTCGGCCACCGGGGCGATACCGTCGCGCAGCCGGTAGGACGAGAGCGCCTCGCGACCGGGCGCGAAACACAGGTCGTAGAGGGCCTCCACCTCCCACCAGTCCTCTGCCGTTTCCCTGCCGAGGTGGATCACCCCTGCCCCTTTCGCCTTTTTCGACTGGAAAGCCTGCTAGCACGCAGCTAGTTGATGGGCAACGAGAGGACCCGCGCGATGTTTTACAAGCCCCAGGACGGCCATGGCCTGCCGCACAACCCGTTCAACGCCATCGTCACCCCCCGCCCGATCGGCTGGATCTCCACCCGCGGCCGTGACGGGCATGACAACCTGGCGCCCTATTCCTTCTTCAATGCCGTGGCCTACACGCCGCCACAGGTGATGTTCGCCTCCACCGCCGGCAAGCACGATCGCCATTTCGGCAAGGACACGGTAGCCAACATCGACGAAACCGGGGTGTTCTGCGTCAACATCGTCTCCTACGATCTGCGCGACGCGATGAACGCCACCTCGGGCAGCTACAACGCCGAGGTGGACGAGTTCGCCCTGGCCGGGCTGGAGCGTGCCGAATGCGAAACCATCCCCTGTTCGCGCGTGGCCGCGGCACCTGCGGCGCTGGAGTGCCGGCTGACGCAGATCGTAAACCTGGAGGGCGAGGAGAATATCGCCGTCTTCGGCGAGGTCACCGGCGTGCACATGCGCGACGATTGCCTGCGCGAGGGACGGTTCGACGTTACCGCCTTCAGGCCGCTGGCCCGGCTGGGCTATCGCGACTATTCGGTGATCGATACGCTGTTCTCGCTCTCCCGCCCCGACGAGAAGGACTGAACCGACAGGGCCATTCCCTCGAAGGGAAAGCTCTCTTCATCTTGCGGAAATACTCCCCGAGCGGACCGAAAAACGCCGCCCTCCGGGGGCGCCTGGGACAGGCATGCACCCGCCAGGGCACGCAACCGGCCAAGGCTTCCATCCCCGGCCCGCTTGGCCTAACCTCGCCGCGAATTCTGGCTGAGAGGTGCGCATGGAAACCATGATCGGAGTCATCGGCGGGTCCGGTGTCTATGAAATCGACGGGCTGGAAGGGGCCTC
Source organism: Paracoccaceae bacterium (assembly GCA_026982515.1). Classification (GTDB taxonomy): domain Bacteria; phylum Pseudomonadota; class Alphaproteobacteria; order Rhodobacterales; family Rhodobacteraceae; genus S012-89. Next base: position 695 of record JALSGY010000397.1, on the reverse strand, counting down.
GTGGCAGGCGGTTGAAAGCCCATGGGGCACGCCGTCGGATGAAATCCTGACGGGGCGGCTGGACGGGGTGAAGATGGCCTTCCTGCCGCGCCATGGCCGCGGCCATGTGCACAGCCCCTCCACCGTGCCCTACCGCGCCAATATCGATGCGCTCAAGCGGCTGGGGGTGACGGATGTGATCTCGGTCTCGGCCTGCGGCTCTTTCCGCGAAGAGATGGCGCCGGGCGATTTCGTGATCGTCGATCAGTTCATCGACCGCACCTTTGCACGCGAGAAAAGCTTCTTCGGCAGCGGCTGCGTGGCCCATGTCTCGGTAGCGCATCCCACCTGTGCGCGGCTGTCGAAAGCCGCCTTCGAGGCCGCGCAGGCGCAGGGGGTGAAGGTGCACATGGGCGGCACCTACCTGGCTATGGAGGGGCCGCAATTTTCCACCCTGGCCGAATCGCGGATGTATCGCGAATCCTGGGGGGCCGACGTGATCGGCATGACCAACATGCCCGAGGCCAAGCTCGCCCGCGAGGCCGAACTGTGCTATGCTTCCGTCGCCATGATCACCGACTACGACAGCTGGCACCCCGATCACGGCGCGGTGGACATCTCCGAGATCATCGCCACGCTTACCGCCAACGCCGACAACGCCCGGGGGCTGGTCGCACGCCTGCCTGGGCTGCTCGGCACCGGGCGCACGGCCTGCG
>JALSGY010000396.1 GCA_026982515.1 Paracoccaceae bacterium | reverse complement strand
CCTTCAGCGGGCGCTGGGTGAGGAGGATCACGAACAGCAGCATGGTGGCCCAGAAGGCCGAGAGGCCGGGGGATTTCTGCTCGATCATCAGGAAGTAGACCAGCACGACGATCGGCAGAAGGTAGTAGAGCCCCGACTTGTAGATCTTGCCCACGTCGGGCAGTTCCACCTGCGGCGCGTCGGGGTCGTCGGGCAGCAGGTCTTCGCCCTGGGCGGCAACCCACAACAGCCCCAGATAGGCCAGGAAGACCAGCACCGCGAGAATCCAGCCCGCGCCCTCGGGCACCAGCGCCACCACCCAGCCCACCGGATACTGCACCAGATAGCTGAAGGCCGCGAAGCCGGCGAAGAAGAGGAACATCCCCCCGATGGTCCGGCCCAGCGAGACGACCCGGTTGCCCAGCGTGGGCATGTTGCGCTTCACTGCCTCGAGATGGACGATATAGACCAGCGCGATGTAGGAGATCGCCGCCGGCAGGAAGGCGCGGGTGATCACCTCGACATAGGAGATGCCGACATATTCCACCATCAGGAAGGCGGCCGCGCCCATCACCGGGGGCATGATCTGGCCGTTGACGGAGCTGGCCACCTCGACCGCCCCGGCCTTTTCGCTGGAAAAGCCCACGCGCTTCATCAGCGGGATGGTGAAGGTGCCGGTGGTCACCACGTTGGCGATCGAGGAGCCGGAGATCAGCCCCGTGGCCGCCGAGCCCACCACCGCCGCCTTGGCCGGGCCGCCGCGCAGGTGGCCGAGCGCCCCGAAGGCCATCTTGATGAAGTAGTTGCCGGCCCCGGCCTTGTCGAGCAGGGCGCCGAAGAGCACGAAGAGAAAGACGAATTTCGTCGACACCCCCAGCGCGATGCCGAACACCCCCTCGGAGGTCAGCCACATGTGGCTCATCGCCTTCTTCAGCGAGGCCCCCTTCCAGCGGATCACCTCGGGCACCCATTCGGAAGAACCGAAGAACACATAGGCCAGGAAGACGATGGCGATGACCGCCAGGGCCGGGCCCAGGGCACGGCGGGCGCCTTCGAACAGGATCAGCAGGCCGATCAGGGCGAACCATTTGTCCATGTCGTCGGCCAGGCCGCCGGCGTTCACGATCTTCTCGTAGAAAATATAGCCGTAAAGCGCCAGAACCGCCCCGGCAAGCCCCAGCACCCAGTCCTGGGGGGGGATGTGATCGCGCGGGCTTGAGCGCAGGGCCGGATAGGCCATGAAGGCGAGGAATATGGCAAAGGCCAGGTGGATCTGGCGTGAATTGTTTATCAGGTCGGGCGGCAGCAGGATGTTGGAAAGAGGCGAAGCAAGCAGCACCTGAAACACCGACCACACAAGCGCCACCACCGCCAGCAGCGTGCCCACGGGGCCGGCCGGGTTTCGGGCGCCGGCATCGGTCGAGGCCACCAGTTCCTGAAGTTCTTCCTCGCTCAGCGGACGGTTTTCACTGTTGGCCATCGTCACTTGCTCCGCACTGCCGACTTGTCCCTGCCCTGAAATCGAGTTTCGGGGGGCGGAACCGCCCCCCGAATCCGGGTCGGATCACTTGATCCAGCCACGTTCCTTGTAGTACTTCACCGCGCCCGGGTGAAGCGGGGCGGAAAGACCGTCCTTGATCATTTCCTCGGGCTTGAGGTTGGCGAAGGCCGGGTGCAGCTTCTTGAAGTCATCGAAGTTGTCGAACACCGCCTTGACCACGGTGTAGACAGCCTTCTCCGAAACGTCGGCCGAGGTCACCAGGGTGGCGCCGACGCCGAAGGTCTTCACGTCATCGGGGTTGCCGCGATACATGCCGCCGGGAATGGTGGCCGCACGGTAGAACGGGTTTTCCTCGATCAGCTTGTCCACGGCCGGGCCGGAAACCTCGACGAGAACCGAATCACAGGCGGTGGTCGCCTCCTGGATGGAACCCGACGGGTGGCCGACGGTGTAGACCATCGCGTCGATCTGGTTGTCGCACAGCGCGGCCGACTGCTCGGAGGCCTTCAGCTCGGTCGCCAGGGCGAAATCGGCGGTGGTCCAGCCCAGGGCGTCCATCAGCACTTCCATGGTGCCGCGCTGGCCGGAACCGGGGTTGCCGATGTTCACGCGCTTGCCCTTGAGATCCTCGAAGGTCTTGATGCCGGCGTCGGCACGGGCGACCACGGTGAAGGGCTCGGGGTGGATCGAGAAGACGGCGCGCAGTTCCTTGAAGGGGCCGGCATCCTTGAACTTCGAGGTGCCGTTATAGGCGTGGTACTGCCAGTCGGACTGGGCAACGCCGAACTCCAGCTCGCCGGCGCGGATGGTGTTGATGTTGTAGATCGACCCGCCGGTGGATTCCACCGAGCAGCGGATGCCGGTGTCCTTGCGCATCTTGTTGACCAGACGGCAGATCGCGCCGCCGGTCGGATAGTACACCCCGGTGACACCGCCGGTGCCGATGGTGATGAACTCCTCCTGGGCCTGGGCGGCAGGGGCGATTACCGCTGCGACGGCCAGGCTGGCGAAGGCTAGTTTCAGTTTGGAAAACATCATTTACTCCCTTTGGTTGATGTTTGTTTTCACGCGTTAACGCGGTCTCAGCCGTCCCTGACTTCCTCGAGACGACGATTGATTTCCTCCACATCCGCGATCCGCTGCTTGCCGGCGCGGCCGGCGCGGCTGGCCAGCATGCCGACGATGGTTTCCACCAGAAACAGCGTCGCGACATAGGAGGAATAGAAATGCGGGCTTTCGGTCGGAACAAGAAAGGCCGAGGAGGCATGGCGCAGCGCCGGGCAGGCGTGGGTATCGGTGATCACCACCACATAGGCGCCCTGCCGGCGGGCAAGTTCCGCGGCGCGGATGGCGCGGCTGGCGAAGGGCGGCTTGGTGACGACGATCAGCGCGTCGCGCTCGTCAAGCCCGGCCAGCGAGCCGCCAAGCGATGCCCCGGTGCGCCCGGCCATGCTCCAGTCGTCGGTAAGGAAATTCGCCATGTAGGAGAGATACTCGACGATCCCCGTCGAGCCGAGCGCCCCCACAAGGCGCACCTGCCGCGCCCGGTGCAGCCGCTCCACCACCTCCTCCAGCTGCTGCGGATCGAGCGAAAGGCCAAGGTTGCGCACATTGTCGAGGCAGGCGGCCATGTGCGCGCCCAGAAACCCCGCCGTGCCCGGCCCGTGCTCGGCCTGCAGCCTCTCGGCGCGTTCGGAAAAGCTGTTGACCCGGCGGCCGATGGACACCCGCACCACCTCGCGCAGCTCCTCGAAGCTGTCATAGCCGATGGCCCGGGCCAGCCGCGAGAAGGTGGCCGGCGCCAGCCCGCTGTCGCGGGCCACGGAACGCAGGCTGCGGGTGGCAGTATCAACGGGGTTGGCGGCCACGTAATCCGCCGCCTGCCGCAACTTGGTACTCAACGAGCCGTAACTGGCCGCCAATCGCCTGTCGAATGATTCGACCACGCGGTCCCCCCTGATTCCTGAGGTCAGGTATGTTTCATTTGTTTCACACCTTGTCAATGGGTGAGCCATTTGTTTCACTCCGCCCAGCAACAGAATCCCGGAGCCTTCGCCATGTCCCATGTGTTCCCCCGGCACACGCACAACCCGCCCCCGCTCGCGGTGCGCGGCGAGGGCGTCTATCTCTATGACGCCCACGGCAAGGCCTATCTCGACGGCTCCGGCGGCGCGGCGGTGTCCTGCCTCGGCCACAGCGACCCGGATGTGATCGCCGCCGTCTGCGACCAGGTGGGCCGGCTTGCCTTCGCGCATACCGGCTTCTTCACCTCCGAGCCGGCCGAGGCGCTGGCCGACCGGCTGATCGCCCATGCCCCCGAGGGGATCGAGCGCGCCTATCTGGTGGCCGGCGGCTCCGAGGCGGTGGAATCGGCGCTGAAACTGGCCCGGCAGTACTTCATCGAGAAGGGCGAGCCCGGGCGCACCCGTTTCATCGCCCGCCGCCAGAGCTATCACGGCAATACCCTGGGGGCGCTGGCCACCGGCGGCAACCAGTGGCGCCGCGCCCCCTTCGCCCCGATGCTGGCCGAAACCTCCCATATCTCGCCCTGCTACGAATACCGCGGCCGCCGCGCGGACGAGAGCGCGCGGGACTACGGCCTGCGCGTGGCAAACGAGCTGGAGGAAGAGATCGAACGCCTCGGCCCCGAGTCGGTGATCGCCTTCGTGGCCGAGCCGGTGGTGGGTGCCACCGCCGGGGCGGTGCCCCCCGTGGAGGGCTATTTCCGCCGCATCCGCGAGATCTGCGACCGCCACGGCATCCTGCTGATCCTCGACGAGGTGATGTGCGGCATGGGCCGCACCGGCACCTTCTTCGCCTGCGAGCAGGACGACGTGCGCCCCGATATCGTGACCGTCGCCAAGGGGCTGGGGGCGGGCTATCAGCCGATCGGGGCGATGCTGTGCTCGGGGGAAATCTACGAAACCATCCGGGCGGGCTCGGGCTTCTTCCAGCACGGGCATACCTACATCGGCCACCCGGTGGCCTGCGCCGCGGCCGGCGTGGTGGTGGAAAAGCTCACCGAGGGCGGGCTGAGCGCGCGCGCCAAGGTGATGGGAGAGCGCCTCGCCGAGGCGCTGGAAGAGGCCTTCGGCGAGCACCCGCATGTGGGCGACATCCGCGGGCGCGGGCTGTTTCGCGGCCTCGAGATCGTGGCCGATCGCGAAACCGGGGAGCCCTTCGCCCCCGAACGGGCCATCCACAAGGCCCTGAAACGGGCCACCTTCGAGGCCGGGCTGATCTGCTACCCGATGGGCGGAACCATTGACGGCAGGCGCGGCGATCACATCCTGCTGGCCCCGCCCTACATTCTCGAAGACGCCCATGTGGACGAACTGGTGAGCAAGCTGAAAACCGCCTTCGACACGGTCTTCCGATGATGCCCCTGCCCCGGCTGATGGTCGCGCCCAACGGCGCGCGCCGCACCCGCGCCGATCACCCCGCCCTGCCGGTGACGCTCGACGAGATCGTCGCCACCGCGGCCTCCTGCCACGAGGCCGGGGCCGAGGGGCTGCATCTGCACCTGCGCGATGCGCAGGGGCGGCATGTGCTCGATGCCGGGCTCTACCGCGAGGCGCTGGCAGAGCTGTCGCGCGCCGTGCCCGGCATGGCCGTCCAGATCACCACCGAGGCCAACCGCCAGTACGAAGCCGCCCATCAGCGGCAGGTGGCACTTGAGGCGGGGGCGGCGCTGGTCTCCTCCTCGATCCGCGAGATCATGGCCGGCTCCACCACCGCCCAGGCCCGCGCCTTCTACGAGGAATGCGCCGGGCGCGGCATCGCGGTGCAGCACATCCTCTACGATCCCGACGATCTGGCGCTGCTGGAACGGGTGTTGCCGCCTGCGCTGTTTTCCTCGCCCGAGCTGCAGCTTCTGTTCGTGCTGGGCCGCTACAGCCCCGGGCACGACAGCCGCCCCGAGGATCTGAACCCCTTCCTGGAGGCCCTGCGCGCACGCCGGATCACCCCTGACTGGGCCGCCTGCGCCTTCGGCCGGGGCGAAAGCGCCTGCCTTGCCGAGGCCGCGCGCCGGGGAGGCAAGCTGCGGGTGGGGTTCGAGAACTCCTTCTGGAACGCCGACGGCTCGCTGGCGGCCGACAATGCCGAGCGGGTGGCCGAAACCGCCTGCCTGCTGCAGCTGGAAAGCCCTCCGGCCCCGTGAGCGGGGCGCGACGCCGGCTGCCGTGCCTCTCACACCCCAAGGTAACGGTGCAGCGGTCCCGGATCGGCCCGCAGCGCCTCGCCCGCGGCCCCGTCCACGACCCGGCCGTTTTCCATGAACACCACCTGATCGGCGATGGACAGCACCGCATCGATGCGCTGTTCGACCAGCAAGATCGCCACCCCCTCGTCGCGCATCCGCTCCACCACCTGGCGGATCAGGGCGATCATCGAGGGCTGCAGCCCCTCGGTGGGCTCGTCCAGAAGCAGCAGCCGCGGACGCAGGCACAGCGCGCGGGCCATGGCCAGCATCTGCTGCTCGCCGCCCGAAAGCGTCTCGGCGCGCTGGTCCATGCGCTCGCGCAGACGCGGAAACAGCGACAGGACCCGCTCCAGCACCTCCGGCGGGCTGCGCCGGGTCATCATCCCGATCTCGAGGTTCTGCGCCACTGTCAGCTCGGCAAACAGCCGCCGCCCCTGGGGCACGTAGCCGATGCCCCGGCGCGGCACCTCATGGGGCGGCAGGTGGCCCAGATCCTCCCCGTCGAGGGTGATCCGCCCCGCCCGCAGCGGCAGGAACCCCATGATCGCCTTCATGGTGGTGGTCTTGCCCGCCCCGTTCCGGCCCATCAGGCAGGTGATCCGCCCCGCCGGCGCCTCCAGCGAGACCCCGCGCAGGATCTGCGCCCGGCCATAGCCCGCATCGATCCCCTCAACCCGCAACATCGGGCACCCCCAGATAGGCCGCCTGCACCCGCGGATCGGCGTGAACCTCCTCCGGGCTGCCCTCGGCCAGCACCTCTCCGAAGTTCAGAACGGTAATCTTCTCGGCCACTTCCATGACGACACTCATGTTGTGCTCGATCAGCAGGATGGTGGTCTCGCGCGCCAGCTCGCCAAGCAGCGCCTTGAAATCCGCGATCTCGCCGTCGGCCAGGCCCTGGGTGGGCTCGTCGAGGATCAGAAGCCGCGGCTTCTGGGCGATCCCCATGGCGATCTCCAGCAACCTCTGGTGGCCGTAGCTGAGCTCTTCGGCATTGCGCCGGGCATGTTCCAGCAGGCCGACGCGGGAAAGCGCCTCGCGCACCGCCCGCTCCACCGCCAGTCCGTCGCCCCCCAGCCGGCGGCGCGCGGCCAGGGCCACGTTCTCGTGCAGGCTCAAACGCAGAAAGACCGAGGTGATCTGGAAGGTGTAGGCCATCCCGAGGCGCACCCGGGCATGGACCGGCAGGCCGGTGACGTCGCGCCCGTCGAACAGCACGGTGCCGGACGACGGTGCCAGCCGGCCCACCAGCATCGACACGAAGGTCGTCTTGCCCGCCCCGTTGGGGCCGATCAGGGCGCGGACCTGTCCCTCGGGCAGGGTGAAATCCACCTCATGAACGGCCCGCAAGCCGCTGAAAGAGCGCGAAAGCCCCCGGGTTTCGAGCAGGGCGCTCATGGCAGCCACCGCCACAGCCGCTTGCGCAGCTCTCCGGCCAGCCCCTGGGGGGCGAACAGCGTCAGCAACACCAGCGCCACCCCCGCGATCAGCATGTAGGCCGAGGTCAGGCCGCTGGTCAGGTCGATCAGGTAGAACATGAACAGGGTGCCGATGAACGGCCCGATAATGGTGCCCGCCCCCCCCAGCAGCACCCACAGGAGCGGCAGGATGGAATATTGCACCGCCGCGAAGCTGGCCCCGGCATAGCCGAACAGCAGCCCGTAGAAGGCGCCCGCCAGCGCCGAGATGGTGCCCGAGGCCACCACCGCCCCCAGCTTGTGGGCAAACACGTCATAGCCCAGCAGGCGGGCGCGCTCTTCGTTCTCGCGGATCGCCACCAGCACCCGGCCGGCGGGGCGGCGAATCAGCCACAGGACGGAGAAGAGGCAGAAGGAAAACAGTGCCAGCGCCACGAAGTAGCGGTTGAACGGGTCGCTGAGGTCGATCCCGGCCAGCACCCGATCGGCTTGCGGGATCACGAAGCCCTCGTCGCCGCGGGTGTATTTGCCGAACAGCAGGATCGCCAGATAGACCGCCTGGGCGAACATCAGCGTCACGATCATGAAGGCCACCCCCGCGGTGCGCAGCGCCAGCAGCCCCACCACAAGCGACAGCGCCGCCCCCGCCCCCAGCCCCGCCAGCAGGGCCGGGCCGGCCGGAAATCCCAGATGGCGCATGCTCAGCCCCATGCCGTACATCCCCGCGGCAAAGAACATCGCATGGCCGAGGCTGAGCAGCCCGGTATAGCCGAACAGCACGTTGTAGCCGATCGCATAGCTGGCCAGCACCATGATCCGGGCCAGGTTGCCCTGCGGGTAGGCCGGCAGCACGAAGTTGAGCACCAGCAGCAGCGCCACCAGCCCGGCATGCAGGGCAAGGATCCTGGCCGTCTCGCTCATCGCACGCGTTTCCCCATCAGCCCCTGCGGGCGGAAGACCAGCACGAAGGCCACCAGCAGGGTGGCGATGATCTTGGCCAGCGTGGGCGAGAAGAACACCGAGATGATCCCCTCGCTCATCCCGATCAGCACCGCCGCGATCACCGTGCCCGCCAGAGAGCCAAGCCCGCCGATGATCACCACGATGAAGGACAGAAGCAGCGCGTCCAGCCCCATCAGGTAATGGGCCTGCTGGATCGGCACGATCAGCACCCCGGCCAGCGCCGCCAGCCCCGCCCCGATGCCGAACACCACCGCATAGACCCGCTCGACGGGAATGCCGAAGGCCTGGGCGATTTCCCTGTCCTGCTGAGTGGCGCGCATCAGCAGCCCGGCGCGGCTGCGGGTCATCATCACCCGGATACCCAGCAGAACCGCCACCGCCGCGAAGATCACGAACAGCTTGTAGCTGGTGGTCGACAGCCCCCAGGGCCAGTACATCCGCAAGCCCCCGTCAGCGAACTCGAACCACGGGATCGCCAGCCGCGTGTTGAAGGGCGCCACCACCGGGCGGGCCTCGGGGCCGTAGCTCATCAAGGTGAGCTGCTGGATGATGTAGAGCAGGCCGATGGTGGCGACGATGGTGCGCTCGGGATCATAGCTCAGCCGCCTGAGCACCACGATGTCCGCCGTCGCGGCGATCGCCCCCACGATCAGCGGCGCAAGCACCAGCGCCAGCACAAAGCCCAGCACCACCGAGCCGCCGGCCAGCGAGGCCACCCACCACGCCAGCACCGCGCCGAGCATGTAGAACTCGCCATGGGCCACGTTGACCACGCGCATCACCCCGAAGACCAGGCTCAGCCCCGAGGCCATCAGCGCCAGCACCGAGGCCAGCACCGCGCCCTCGAGCGAGGCGAGAAGAAGATATGGCCCGAAATCCATGAACCGTTCCCGGTGGAAGGGGAGGGAAAGCGCCGCGAGGAATGCCTGCGGCGCGTGAAGCTCAGAGCGGCTGCGTGGTGTAATCCACCTCGTCGGGATAGAGCGTGTCCTCGATCGGCGCGGTGTGGGTGACCAGCAGCTTGCCGCCGGTCACCTTCGAGATGTACTGCGGCCCGAACACCTGATGCGTGCGGCCGTTGAACAGCTTGGCGCCCTGCGGGTGCTCGTTGGAGTGCGGCATGTCGGTGATCGCCTCGACCGCCTCGATCAGCCGTGCGCGGTCGGCCGGGCCCTGGTAATCGGCCGCTTCCATGCCCTGCTTGATGACATGGAGCGTCTCCCAGCAGCCGAACATGTGCGCCATCGTGGCCACATCCCTGGGGTCTTCCAGCGCGGCACCGTTCTCGTCGAGCCCCACCGCGGCACGGTAGAACCTGTCGTAAGGCGTCTGGTCGGGCTGGACGTAGCGCGGGTAGCCCTCCCAGAAATAGGTGCCGTCGAGAAACTCCAGCCCGGGGCTGTTGAGATCGACCGCCTCGAGGCTGTCGATGAAGCCGAAGATCTCGGGGCTCGAGGGGCCGAAGAACTCGCCCATCTCCTTGACGAAGGTCAGCACGCCGGGGCCGACCATCACGTGGTAGATCACCTCCGTCTCGCGCGGGATCTTGGGGAAATACCTGGTGAACGAAGTTTCGGTCGGCGGAATCGCGATCAGGCCGACGATCTCGCCGCCCTGCGCCTTCATGGCGGCGGAGAAGAAATCGCGGTGATCATGGCCGAAGGCGAAATCGGGGAAGATCATGGTGACCTTCTTGCCCAGATTCTCCTTCACGAAGGGGGCCATGGCCTGCACCTGGCTCTTCACGTCGGTGATGCCGGGCTGCAGCGTCCAGCGGTTGAGCGCGCCGCTGGCCACGTGATGGCCTTCGGAGACCACGAAATAGGGGATCTTCAGCTCTCCCGCCCGCGGCGCCGAGCCGATGACCACATGGCTGAACAGGGTGCCGAAGACGATGTCGGTCTTGTACTGGGTGGCGAATTTCTCCACCACCTCGGCGCCGCGCTTGGGATCGGTGCCGTCGTCCTCGGTGATGATCTCGACGGGGCGGCCGTTGATGCCGCCGGCCTCGTTGATCAGCTTCACCGCGGCCTGGGTGGTGCGGTCGTACCAGCGCCCGTAGGCCGCGCCGATGCCGGTGGCGTGTTTCTGGAAACCGATGCGGATCGGCTCGGAGCTTTGCGCCTGGGCAAAGCGTGCCCACATGGGCAGAGCCGCCGCTCCGGCCCCGGCGGCAAGTGTTTTCAGAGCCTTGCGGCGGGAAGTTGAGACGGGCTTGGACGTGTCGGCAGCGGACATGGCGCGGACTCCTTGTTGGTGATTCGAATGGACTTGTAATGAATTTTGAAAATCGGTCTGTAGGCATACGAACGATTCGTCCATGTTTTTAAGGGTTTTGGCAAATCCGCCTGCCCCGGGCGCACGGCTGGCACGACACGCAGGAACCCCGCGGGGGAAACGTCATGCCTCCGGCGGGGATATTTGAAAGACGTCGAAGGGCCCTCTTGCCGCCCGGGCACAGAGCGGCGGCTTCAGGGCCGGGGCAGGATGAAATCGGGCACGATGCCGGAGCGGCGGATCGCCGCCTCGTGGTCGATCGCAGCCAACGCGCCATATCCCGAGATCAGCGCCGTAGCCAGCCCCGCCGCCCGCCCGCCGAGGATGTCCGTCTGCAGCGTGTCGCCGACCATCACCACCCGGGCGCCCGGCGCCGGGGACAGCCGGGCCAGGGCCATCCGGAAGATGTCGGGAAAAGGCTTGCCGAAGAATTCGGGCGCGACGCCGGTCGCATCGGCCAGCCGGTGCGCGAAATGCCCCGGCTCGCGCGACAGTCCGCCCTCGCGCGGGGCCACGATATCGGGGTTGCCCACCAGCACCGGGCGGGGGTCGCGGCGCAGCGAGGCTTCCAGCAGCGCCTGGTGCTCTTGTGTCCATTCGTCGCTGCCGAAGAGCAGGAATTCCTCGACCTCGTCATAGGCCGATGGGTCTTCGTCCAGGAACACGGCGTCCAGATGCTCCAGCTCTTCCATGCCATGGCGGCGCGGGGCCATCAGCCCCCGGCGCCGGTGCGGCCGCCGGGACAGCTCGTCCAGCAGCACTTCGCGCGAGCACAGGATGTTCTCTGGCGCGATGTCGTAGCCCAGCCGCGCATAGCGCTCCATGAGCACCCGCCGGGGATAGCCCGCGGCATTGCTGACCACCATGATCCGCCGCCCAGCCGCCTGCAGCGCGGCGATGCGTTCAGGCACCCCGGGGATCGCCTCCTCGCCGATGTTGAGAACCCCGAAGGCATCGAGGAGGAACACGTCGAAATGCTCGGCCAGTTCCTCCAGATGCGCCGCAGGAGCGGAGGTTTGCGGAAAATCCGCCTCCGGCAGCCGATGGCGCACCTTCTCGTAGGCCTCGAAGGCCCATTGCGCATCGCGCGCCGCCTCCGCCGCCATCAGCCGATCGCCCGGCGCACACCGCGCCCCCCGCACAGCCCCGCGATTTCGCCCCTGCGTTTCATCGGCCATCTCCCGTCACAGCCCTGACAGACGGTTTGCATGTCATGCCCTTACAGGACTTGCCGGCTTTTCCAAAACCATTCATGCGCCAGAGGTCAGGGCCGCGACAATTCCCGCCATTCATGCCCACACCCCGGCCTTGACCACGGCATCCCTGAATTCTAGCACCGCTGCATGTCTCGCGAACCGGAACCGAAACCGCCCGAAAACCCCTCGGCCGCCCCGCTCACCCCGCTGAGCGAGTTCGAGGGATCGCTGGCCAACCGGGTCTATCACAGCCTGAAGACGGCGATCATGTCGCTTGCCTACCGCCCCGGCGAGGTGCTGCGCAAGCGCGACGTCTGCGCGGCACTGGGGGTGTCGCGCTCGCCGGTGTCCGAGGCCGTGGCCCGGCTGGCAAGCGAGGGGCTGGTCAAGGTCGTCCCGCAGGCCGGAACCTATGTCGCCTGTTTCTCGATGGCCGAAATCCGCGAGGGCGCCTTCCTGCGCGAGGCCCTGGAACAGGCCGCGGTGGAGCATCTGGCCGGAACCGTTACGGATGAGCAGATCGCCCGGCTGCGCCGCAACCTGCGCTTTCAGGAAATCCACATCGAGGATGGCGATACGGCGGGTTTCTACGAAATGGACACCGAGCTGCACCGGATGCTGCTGGGATTCACCGGCTACCGGCGGCTGGCGCAGCTGGCCGAGACCAGCTGGGTTCATGTCAACCGGGCCCGGCAGCTGATCCTGCCCGAGCCAGGGCGCATCGAGGCCACCCTGCGCGAGCATCGCGAGATCGTCGACGCGCTGGAAGCCCGTGACGGCGAGCGCGCCCGTCAGGCCATACGCCATCATCTGCGCCAGCTTCTCAAGCTTCTCGAGCCGCTGGAACGGGCCCACCCCGAGTGGTTCACCTCCGAATAGCCCGCCGCGCGATCCGTGCCATGACGGCAAGGGCAGATTCGGGCTTCTCCCCGAGGGGCGGTTGACCCTATTGAGGGGAGGGGCGGGCAGATGCC
>JALSGY010000395.1 GCA_026982515.1 Paracoccaceae bacterium | reverse complement strand
TCTGGTGCAGCAGCTGGACATGGTGCACCGCACCATGGCATTGCTGGCCACCACCTCGCTGGCCGCCGAGGGGCGTGGCGCGGCGGCGCTGGACGAGCACGAGACCATCGTGCGGGCCATCGAGGCGCGCGACGAACCCGCCGCGGCCGAGGCGCTGCGCACCCATCTTTCCCATGCCTTCGAGACGCGGCTGAAGCTGGATGTCGAAGAGGTGCCGCTGAGGGGGTGAGTGCGGCTTTCGGTCCGGTTGATCTGGATCAATCACCTGCGGCAGTCATCCCCGTACAAGATGCACAGCCACGATGCAGTGGGGGAGGAAGGATGCCCAAACGGATGATCATTGCCGCCGCCCTGGCCCTCGGCACGGCGCTGCCGCTGGCGGGGCAGGCTTCGGAGGCGCTGAAGAGCCTGCCGCCGGTGACCGTCTACAAGAACCCGTGGTGCGGCTGTTGCGGCGGCTGGATCGAGCACATGCGGGAAAACGGCTTCGAGGTCACGGCCCGGGATGTCGAGGATCTGGAGCCGGTGAAGGCCTCGATGAAGGTGCCCGAGGATGTCATGTCGTGCCACACCGCCCGGATCGGCGACTATGTGATCGAAGGCCATGTGCCGGTTGCCGAGGTGATCCGCCTGCTCGACGAGCGCCCCGAGGCCATCGGCCTGGCGGTTCCGGGGATGGTCGTGGGCTCGCCGGGGATGGAGCAGGGCAATGCCTACGAGCCCTACGAGGTGATCCTGTTCGGCGAAGGTGGCAGCCGCGAAGTGTTCGCCCGCTACTGACCCGTCCCGCCGCTATCCGGCCGGGCTCAGGCTGCGCAAAGGGGCAGCGCCTGCGGCCTCGGCGCGGGCCTCGGGGGCGATGCCGTGGGCCGTCTTGTCCCAGTAGTAGGGAGCGGTGAACAGCTCCCACAGGGCCTTGGCGAGGGCCGCGCTTCCCATCAGGAAGTAGATGGGAAGAGTCGGAATCCAGGCCCGGAGCCATCCGCTGCCGCCCCGGCGGGAAGTGGCGATCAGGTTGATCGTCATCTCCACCCCCATGGCCAGAAACAGCAGCAGCGCCAGAAGATCGGCCCCGCCTTCGGGCAGGGCGGACCAGAACGGGTGCGCCAGCCCCATCAGGGGCAGCCAGAAGCTCAGCAGCACGGGCATCAGCAGGAAATGCGCCAGCGAGCCGAGAAACAGGAGGTTGAGTCCGGCGAAGCGGCGCGTGCCGAGGTTTTCCAGCAGGGCGCGGGGGCGGCGCATATGCACCGCCCAGGTGATCGCATAGCCCTTGAGCCAGCGTGAACGCTGCTTCACCCAGGGCCAGGGCCGATGGTTGGCCTCTTCGCGGGTGACGGTGAAAAGCAGCTCGGTTCGGTAGCCGTGGCGGGCCAGGCGCACCCCCAGATCCGCATCTTCGGTCACGTTGTGGGCATCCCACCCGCCCACATCTTCCAGCGCCTCGCGGCGGAAGAAGACGGTGGTGCCCCCCAGCGGGATCACCAGCCCCAGTGCCTGCAGCCCCGGCAGCACCAGGCGGAACCAGGTTGCGTATTCGATGGTGAAGCAGCGGGCAATCCAGTTGGTGGAGGTATTGTAGAAATCGAGCACTCCCTGCAGGCAGGCCACCTCCGGCCCGGCCTGGCGGAAACGGTGGACCACCTTCCTGATCTGGTCTGGCTCGGGCTCGTCCTCGGCGTCGTAGATGCCGACGATCGAGCCGCGGCACAGGTTGAGCGCGTAGTTCATGGCCCGCGGCTTGGTCTTCAGCGTGCCGCGGGGCACCACGATCCGGCGCATGTGGCCGGGCAGGGAAGCCTTTTGCAGG
>JALSGY010000394.1 GCA_026982515.1 Paracoccaceae bacterium | reverse complement strand
CACGGGGCCTGCCCGCCTCGGTGCCCTTCGTGGGCCCCGAAGCGCAGGAGCGGGCCCGCGGGCGCCCCTTTGCCGCCCGCATCGGCGCCAACGAGAACGTCTTCGGCCCCTCGCCGCGCGCCATTGCGGCGATGCGCCGGGCCTCCGGCGAGGTCTGGATGTATGGTGACCCCGAAAACCACGCGCTGCGCGAGGCGCTGGCTGCCCATCACCGGGTGGCGGTGGAAAACGTCGTGGTGGGCGAGGGGATAGACGGGCTGCTGGGCTATCTGGTGCGCCTGTTCGTCGCCCCCGGCGACAGGGTGGTGACTTCGGCCGGCGCCTACCCTACCTTCAACTATCACGTGGCGGGTTTCGGCGGAGAGCTGCTCAGCGTTCCCTACCGCGATGATGCCGAAGATCCCGAGGCGCTCCTGGCCCTTGCCGCCCGCAGCGGGGCGAAGCTGATCTACCTCGCCAACCCCGACAACCCCATGGGCAGCTGGCACACGGCAGAGGTGATCTCGCGGATGATCGCCGGGCTGCCCCCGGGCTGCCTGCTGGTGCTCGACGAGGCCTATGTGGAATTCGCCCCCGAGGGCACCGCCCCGCCGCTGGAGATGGACAATCCGCAGGTGATCCGCCTGCGCACCTTTTCCAAGGCCTACGGCCTGGCCGGGGCGCGGGTGGGCTATGCGCTCGGCGCGGCGGAACTGATCGCCCCCTTCGAGCGGATCCGCAATCATTTCGGCATGTGCCGCATCTCGCAGGCCGGCGCGCTGGCCGCGCTGGGCGATGAGGCCCATCTGGCCGAGGTGGTGGAAAAAGTTGCCGCCGGGCGGGCGCGGCTGGCCCGGATCGCCCGCGAAAACGGCCTCGATCCGCTGCCCTCGGCCACCAATTTCGTTACCATCGATTGCCGCCACGACGGCGATTTCGCCCGCGCGGTCCTGACCGGTCTGATTGCCCGCGACATCTTCGTGCGCATGCCCTTCAGCGCTCCGCAGGACAGGTGCATCCGCGTCACCGTGGGCCGGGACGAAGAAATGGAAGCCTTCGCCGCCGCCCTGCCCGAAGCGCTGCGCGAAGCACGTGCCGGGCGCTGAAGTGGCGGCGCCCGGGCGGAGGGCATCCGCTCTACAGCCCCGCCACCACCGCCGCCGCGGCCTGCGTCCCGCCGGGCCCGTGCGGGATGTCCAGCGCCTTCAGCCCGGCCTCCAGCGCCCCGATCGCGCCCAGCACCATGTGGGCGTTCACGTGCCCCATGTGACCCACGCGGAAAAACCCGTGGCGGGCCGGATCGTCCGGCGGCGCCATGCCCAGACCGATACCCAGCGTCACCCCGGCATTTTCGCTCAGCCATTCGCGCAGCGCAGTGCCCAGCGGCGGGGTGATGCGCAGCGCCGTCACCGCATGCGAGCGCGCGGCCCGCTCGGCGATGTTGAGCTCCAGCGGGCCGTCGCGGCCCCAGGCCTCGAAGGCCGCCCACCAGGCCCGGGCCAGCACCGCGTGGCGGTGCCAGACGTTCTCCAGCCCCTCCCCGGCGATCATGTCCAGCGCACGGCGCAGGCCGTAGAGGTGATGGGTGGGCGCGGTGCCGCCGAAATACTGGTAGAAGTCCCGCGGCGCGCTGCGCGGGCGCCAGTCCCAGTAGGCGGTGACGTTGTCGCAGCGCTCGCGCGCGGCATCGGCGCGCTCGTTGAAGAAGACGAAGGCCAGGCCCGGCGGCACCATGAGCCCCTTTTGCGAGCCCGCCACCATCACGTCGACGCCCCAGGCATCCATCTCGAAGCGCTCGCAGGCCAGCGAGGCGATACAGTCCACCATCAGCAGCG
>JALSGY010000393.1 GCA_026982515.1 Paracoccaceae bacterium | reverse complement strand
GGAGCTGCGCAAGAGGATCGAGGCCGAACACGCCGAGGAACGGAAAAAGGTGATCGAGGCCGGCGGGCTGTTCGTGCTGGCCACCGAGAGGCACGAAAGCCGCCGCATCGACAACCAGCTGCGCGGCCGCTCCGGCCGGCAGGGTGACCCGGGGCGTTCGGCCTTCTTCCTTTCCCTGGAGGACGACCTGATGCGCATCTTCGGATCCGACAGGCTGGACAAGGTGCTGTCCACGCTCGGCATGAAGGAGGGCGAGGCGATCGTTCACCCCTGGGTCAACAAGTCGCTGGAAAAGGCACAGGCCAAGGTCGAAGGGCGCAACTTCGATATCCGCAAGCAGCTGCTGAAGTTCGACGACGTGATGAACGACCAGCGGAAGGTGATCTTCAGCCAGCGCCGCGAGATCATGGAAAGCGATGACATCTCGGATATCGTCAAGGACATGCGCCACCAGGTGATCGAGGACCTGGTGGAACATTACATGCCGCCCAAAAGCTATGCCGACCAGTGGGATGTGGAAGGCCTGGCCAAAGAGCTGCGGGAGAAACTGGGCATCGACGTGCCCGTGGCCGAATGGGCCGAAGAGGAGGGCGTCGACGACAACGACATCCGTGAGCGGCTTGTCGAGGCGGCGGACAGGTTCATGGCCGAGAAGGCCGAGGCCTTCGGCGAAAAGACCATGCGTTCGATCGAGAAGCAGATCCTGCTGCAGACGATCGACAGCAAGTGGCGCGATCATCTGCTGACGCTGGAACATCTGCGCTCGGTCATCGGGTTCCGCGGCTATGCCCAGCGCGATCCGCTCAACGAATACAAGACGGAAGCCTTCCAGCTGTTCGAAGGGCTGTTGAACTCGCTGCGCGAGGAAGTCACCCAGAAGCTGGCGCAGATCCGTCCGATGACCCAGGAAGAGCAGGAAGCCCTGATGAAGCAGCTGGCGGCCCAGCAGGAGGCCGCGCGCCAGGCGGCGCTGATGGCCGCACCTTCGGCATCGGCGGTGAAAACCGACGCGGCGCCGGGTTTTGTCGAGAACGATCCCTCCACCTGGGGTGATCCCGGACGAAATGACCGCTGCCCCTGCGGCTCCGGCAAGAAGTTCAAGCACTGCCACGGGCGGCTGGTCTGAGGGCGGTCGAATCGGTGTGGGCGCACAAAAGCGTCTTGCCAAGGTGTGATCCCGGGCCAAAGGAAGCCCTCCGTATCTTGTGGTTTTGCTCCTGTGGCCCTCAAGGGCTGGGGCGGCATGGCTGCGCCCATGACCTCTTTCGGCACGTCCCGGACATATGATCGGCCCATTTTTCCGCAATGATGCGCCGCAAACGGTTCATTCCGGAGGCTGACATGATCGACAGACGCCGTGCATTACGGGCTGTTGGTGTGCTGATCATCACCGCCACGGCCAGTCAGGTCCTGCAATTCGGAGGGGCGATGGCGGCCCGGTTTTCCACCCCCGAGGAGCAGGCGCAAAGCCTGCCCTCCGTGGTGGTGGCCGAAGCTTCCGCTGCCCCGCATCTGCCCGCTGATCTTCCCTTCGCCGGCGCGCTGCCCCGGCAAGAGGCCCTTGTGCCCACCATCGAGGTGGCGGCCCTGGCCACGCGCATGGGGCAAGCCCTTTCGGATGAGCCGGCAGTGCCGCCTTTTCCGCGTCGGGCGTGCGAGATTTCCGTGCTGGCCGAACCGGCCGCCGATGCGATGGTCAGGGTGACGATCGATGCCCCCTGCCTGGGCGGGCAGCGGTTCACCCTGCGGCATGCGGGGCTGGTTTTCGCCGACCGGCTTGAGGAGGATGGAAGCCATACGGCCCTGATCCCGGCCC
>JALSGY010000392.1 GCA_026982515.1 Paracoccaceae bacterium | reverse complement strand
GTCATGCTTGCCATCGCAGCCCTGCTGTGCGGCGTTGCCCTGATGAGCGTGCTCATGGGCCGCACGGCCAGGCACCGCAAGGAAGCGGAAAGCCTGCAGGACTGATATCACCGGCAGCCGGAGCGGCGGCGCCCTCCCTCCCCCCCGAACTGCCCCGCGCCCTTCCCCGCCCTGGCGGGATTTTTTCGTGAAATTCCGGGCGAACTCTTCACGCCGACATCGCCCCACCTATTGCAATCGCCCTTGACCAGGGCCCCGCTTCCACGCCAAATGGGCCTGCATGGTTCCCCGTCAACATGCCAAGCATGGGGGAGCATATGGGAATGTGGTGCGGGCGACCCAAACCGGGGCCCAAAGCCACAGCCGCCCCCGCGACTGTAAGCGGAGAGCGTCTCGTCACGATGCCACTGGGAAACCGGGAAGGCGACGAAGCGCAGCGACCCGCAAGCCAGGAGACCAGCCATGCACTGAAACCGCAATCCTCGTCGGGTGTGACGAGAGAAGGAGAAATGACATGACAACCCTTGCACAACCCCTGTCAATCAGCCGGAACGAGCTGATGACACTGGTGTTTTCCGCCTTCTTCGGGATTTTCCTGATCGGCATGGCCGGTTTTGCGCAATCCGAGATCGCGCACAACGCCGCCCATGATTCGCGCCACGCCATCGCCTTTCCCTGCCACTGAACCATGATGAAAAAACTGTTTGCCGGCGCTCTGTTCGCCGGGCTGGTCGCGGGGCTCGTCGCCACCGTGCTCCAGGTCACGTCCATGGTTCCGATCATTCTCGAGGCCGAGCTCTACGAAACCGGCGCCAGGGTGCATTATGCCGGCGCCGACATCGGGGCCGAAGACCCCGCGGCGGAAGTTGAAGGGGATATCGTCACCAACCGCAACATCCTGACCTTCGGGATAAACCTCGTTACCTACGTGGGCTTCGGCCTGTTGATGGTGGTGGGCTTCGCCCTGGCCGAGCGGGCGGGCTACCGGATCGACTGGCGCGCCGGGCTCATGTGGGGGGCTGCGGGCTTTGCGGCCTTCGTCGTCGCCCCGGCCGGCGGCCTGCCGCCAGAGTTGCCGGGGGCCGCGGCGGCCGATCTCTTCGCGCGACAGACATGGTGGATCGGCACCGTCATCGCCACGGCTGCCGGCATCGCCCTGATCGCCTTTGGCGGCAAACCCATGCATGTTGCCGGGGCGGTGGTGCTGATCATGCTCCCACAGGTGATCGGCGCCCCCCAACCGGAGGAATACGCCGGCGTGGTGCCGCCCGAGATGGCCGGCCATTTCGCGGCCCGCAGCGTGGCCGTGAATGGCGCCACCTGGGCTGTGCTCGGAGCGGTGGCAGGGCTCGTGTGGTCCCGCACACCGCAGAACGCCTGAACCTCCGCCGCGCCGGGCAACCGGCGTGGCACACATGAAGGGATTGAAATGGCACGCAAAATACCAGCAACCGTCATCACCGGCTTTCTCGGCAGCGGCAAGACGACCCTGATCCGCCACCTGCTGGCCAACGCGGGGGGCAAACGAATCGCGCTGATCATCAACGAGTTCGGCGATCTCGGGGTGGATGGCGAGATCCTCAGGGGATGCGGTGACGCGGCCTGCACCGAAGATGATGTCATGGAACTGTCGAACGGCTGCATCTGCTGCACCGTGGCCGAGGATTTCATCCCCACCATGCAGAAACTGCTGGAGCGGCCCGACCCCCCCGAACACATCGTCATCGAGACCTCGGGCCTCGCCCTGCCGCAACCTCTGGTGAATGCCTTCAACTGGCCCGAGATATCCACTCGCGTCACGGTGGACGGCGTGGTCACGGTGGTTGACGGG
>JALSGY010000391.1 GCA_026982515.1 Paracoccaceae bacterium | reverse complement strand
TACAAAATACGATAGTAATGGGTTGCATAATTACCAGGCCGCCTCTATTCCACGGGAAAGCCCGGCTGATTCTGCGCTGCGGCAAGAGAGGAAAGCGGAGAGCGTGATGGCACTTGATACCGAATCCGTGATGGCGGGCTACGAGGCCCCGCAGAAGGATCTGTATGAGTTGGGAGAAATCCCGCCGATGGGCCATGTGCCCAAAAAGATGTTTGCCTGGGCGATCCGGCGCGAACGCCATGGCGAGCCGGACAAGTCCATGCAGGTGGAAGTGGTCGATGTGCCCGAAATCGACAGCCACGAGGTGCTGGTTCTGGTGATGGCCGCCGGGGTCAACTACAATGGCGTCTGGGCAGGGCTGGGGATTCCGATCAGTCCCTTCGACATCCACAAGGCCGAGTATCACGTCGCCGGTTCCGATGCTTCCGGCATCGTCTGGGCGGTGGGTGAGAAGGTGACGCGCTGGAAGGTGGGCGACGAGGTTGTCATCCACTGCAACCAGGATGACGGGGACGACGAGGAGTGCAACGGTGGCGATCCGATGTTCTCGCCCTCCCAGCGCATCTGGGGCTATGAAACTCCCGACGGTTCCTTCGCCCAGTTTACCCGGGTGCAGGCGCAGCAGCTGATGGAGCGCCCGAAGCATCTGACATGGGAGGAATCGGCCTGCTACACGCTGACGCTGGCCACCGCCTACCGGATGCTGTTCGGCCACCATCCGCATGAGCTCAAGCCGGGGCAGAACGTGCTGGTGTGGGGCGCCTCGGGGGGGCTGGGCTCGTTCGCGATCCAGCTGATCAATACCGCGGGGGCCAATGCCATAGGGGTGATCTCCGACGAGGACAAGCGCGAATTCGTGATGAACCTCGGCGCCAAGGGGGTGATCAACCGCAAGGATTTCAACTGCTGGGGCCAGCTGCCCAAGGTGAACACCCCCGAGTACAGGGAATGGTTTGCCGAGGCGCGCAAGTTCGGAAAGGCGATCTGGGAGATCACCGGCAAGGGCGTGAACGTGGACATGGTCTTCGAACACCCCGGCGAGGCCACCTTCCCCATCTCCACATTCGTGGTGAAGAAGGGGGGCATGGTGGTGATCTGCGCCGGCACCACCGGCTACAACCTGACGATGGATGCGCGCTATGTCTGGATGCACCAGAAGCGCATCCAGGGCAGCCATTTCGCCCATCTCAAGCAGGCGGCGGCGGCCAACCGGCTGATGGTGGAACGCCGGATCGACCCCTGCATGAGCGAGGTCTTCCCCTGGGAAGAAATTCCGGCCGCGCACATGAAGATGATGCGAAACGAGCACAAGCCCGGCAACATGGCGGTTCTCGTGCAGTCTCCGCGCACCGGGTTGCGGACGCTGGAAGATGTGCTTGAGGCTGGCGGCACGGAGTGATTCCCTCCCAGCAGCTGGAGGGCCGGCCCTTCGCGGGGCCGGCTTTCCCTTGCGAGGGGCGCCTCTTGTTTTTCAACGGGTAACAAATTGCCGCCTCCCTATTTTGGGGGAGGGCGAATCCGCGAATTAACTAAAATCGCGAACGCATGCTATGGTTGTGTTTACCAACTGTTAACCAATCTTAAAGAGACTCTCACATGGCAAATGACTGGATCATAGACGTGCTCGCGGACCTCAAGGCCTACGCCACCAAGAACGGCCTTTCCGCTCTGGCTGCTCAGCTGGATGACGCCTCGCTCGTCGCGGCGGCAGAGATCACGTCGCTGGATGACGGGGGGCCGGAGACGGCGGATTGGAACGTTGGCGATATTGAACGAGATCATCGATGGTGTGCAACGCGCGCGCGAGCTTGAAGACCTGCAGCGCGCAACAGAAGAATTGCGCGATCATTACGAAATCGCCCATGTGGTCTATCACTGGGTGAACAGCGTCGGAGAACGTTTCGGGGCAGGCACATACAGCTCCGACTGGGTCGATCGCTACCTGGAAATGGATTACCTGCGGATCGACCCGGTCATCTTCGGCTGTTTCCAGAGATTCGACCCGGTCGACTGGAAAGAGCTGGACTGGTCTTCGAAGCAGGCACGGGAATTCTTTCGCGAGGCGGTGGAATACGGGGTCGGCAACCAAGGCTACACGATTCCGATCCGCGGCCCCAACGGCCAGTTCGCGCTGTTTACCGTCAGCGATAATTGCCGCGATGAGGAGTGGGCGGCCTTCATCGAGAAGAATGCCCGTGATCTGATGATCGTGGCCCATGAATTCAACAAGAAGGCGCTGGAGTTCGAAAAGGCCGGAGAGATGCCCACCCCCAGCCTTTCGCCGCGCGAACTCAGTGCGATGACCTACCTCGCAAAGGGGTTCAGCCGTGCCCAGGCCGCGGCCGAGCTGAACATCTCGGAACATACGCTGCGCGTCTATATCGAGGCGGCGCGCCACAAGCTGGGGGCCATCAATACCACCCACGCGGTAGCCCGCGCCCTGAGCAGCGGTATCATCGTGGTGTGAGGCGTGCGCAGCGTTAATCTCCCGAAAACCGCGGCGCACGCAGCCATAGGGCGGCAGTAACCGGCCGGTGCCTAGCCTTTCCGCACTGGACGGAAAGGAAGGCCCCCCATGCTGCGCTATCTCTACGGTCACCAACTGGATGCTCACCCCCGGCTGCGCGTCAGCATGTTCCGTGACCGGGCCGAGCAGTTCCACCGCCGGCTGGGCTGGGATGTCTCGGTCAACGAGAACGGCGAAGAGCGCGACGAATACGATGCGCTGAACCCGCTCTACGTGATCTGGGAAAACGCGGAGGGGCTGCACGGCGGCTCGATGCGGCTGCTGCCCACCCTGGGGCCGACCATCGTGAACGATCACTTCGCCCATCTGCTGGACGGGGTGCGCATCGAAAGCCCGCTGATCTGGGAGTGCACCCGCTTCTGCCTCTCCTTCGCCCGGCGCGACCCCCGCGCCTCGGCGGCGCTGGTGCTGGGCGCGGGCGAGGTGATGAGGCATTTCCACCTGGCCCATTTCGTGGCCGTTTTCGACGCCAGGATGGAGCGCATCTACCGCCGTCTGCAGGTGGCCCCCGAGGTGCTGGGCTGCGAGGGCGAGGGGGCGGCGCGCGTCAGTGTCGGACTGTGGGAAATGAAGCCCGAGGCCTGGCAGTCCACGCTGAAGCGCGTGGGCGTGAGCGCCGAGCGTTCGCGGGCCTGGTTGGCGCGCTCTCTTCAGCGGCGCACGCCTGTGCCGGCCATGGGCTGAGCGCAGCGCCGGGCCGCAGCCTGCTAGGGTCGTGACCCTAGACCGAGATGCAGAGGTATTTCATCTCCAGAAACTCGTCCATGCCGTGGCGTGAGCCTTCGCGCCCCAGCCCCGATTGCTTGACGCCTCCGAAAGGCGCCACCTCGGTGGAGATCAGCCCGGTGTTGATTCCGACCATCCCGTATTCCAGCCCCTCGGCCACCCGTGTCACGCGTGAGAGGTCACGGGCGTAGAAATAGGCGGCGAGGCCGAAGATGGTGTCATTGGCCATGGCGATGGCCTCTTCCTCCGTCTCGAAGCGGAACAGCGGGGCGAGCGGGCCGAAGGTTTCCTCTTTCGCAAAGGCCATTTCCTGGGTGGCGCCGGTGATGATCGTGGGCTCGAAGAAGGTGCCGCCCAGCTCATGCGGCTTGCCGCCGGTCAGCACCGTGGCCCCCTTGGCCGTGGCGTCGGCGATGTGCGCCTCGACCTTGGCCACCGCTTCCTCGTTGATCAGCGGGCCGACGGTGGTGCCCTCCTCCAGCCCATCGCCCACCTTCATGCGCGCCACCGCGGCGGCGAGTTTCTCGGCGAAGGCATCATAGACGCCGGCCTGCACGTAGATGCGGTTGGCGCAGACGCAGGTCTGGCCGTTGTTGCGATACTTGGAGATCATCGCCCCTTCCACGGCGGCGTCCAGATCGGCGTCGTCGAAGACGATGAAGGGGGCGTTGCCGCCCAGCTCCATGGAGCATTTCATGACGCTGTCGGCCGCCTGACGCAGCAGGATCCGCCCCACCTCGGTAGAGCCGGTGAAGGTGAGCTTGCGCACGATCGGGTTTTCGCAGAACTCGCGCCCGATCTCGGCCGACCGGGTGGAGGGGATGATGGACAGCACCCCCCTGGGGATGCCGGCCCGGTCCGCCAGCACCCCCAGCGCCAGGGCCGACAGCGGGGTTTCCGCGGCCGGGCGCGCCACGAAGGCGCAGCCGGCGGCCAGTGCCGGGCCGGCCTTGCGGGTGATCATCGCGTTGGGGAAGTTCCACGGCGTGATCGAGGCGGCCACTCCGATGGGCTGGCGGATCACGGCGATGCGCTTGTCGCGCTGGTGGCCGGGGACGGTTTCGCCGTAAACACGCTTGGCTTCTTCGGCGAACCACTCGATGAAGGAGGCGCCATAGAGGATCTCGCCGCGCGCCTCGGCCCAGGGCTTGCCCATCTCGGCGGTCAGGATGGTGGCCAGGTCGTCGGCGTTCTCCACCATCAGATCGAACCACCGGCGCAGCACGGCGGCGCGTTCCTTGCCCGTCCATTGCGCCCAGTCCTTCTGGGCAGTCTCGGCGGAGGCGATGGCGCGGGCGGTTTCGGTGCGGGTGAGATCGGCGACCGTGGCGATCACGTCGCGTCGGGCCGGGTTGGTGACCTCGAAGGTGGCGCCGTCATCGGCATCCACCCACTCGCCGGCAAGATAGGCGCGGGTGGCCAGAAGTTCGGGATCCTTCAGCCGTTCGGGGAGGTTCGTGGGCGCATTGAGCATGGCATCACCTGTCATCTGATTTCGCCTTGGCAAAGCACGCCGGAGGGGGTTTTGTCCAGTGAGACGAGGCAAAAAGGGAGCGCCCCGATGGACATGGACGAGGCCTACGAGAACCGCGCCTTCATCCCGAACGGCGACAGCTATCCGCCGCGCTGGGAGGAAGAGGCGCGCGCCTGGCGCGAGATGGAGCATGCGGTGGGCCGGGCCCGGCTCAACATTCCCTACGGAGAGGAAGAGCGCCAGGGGTTTGATCTGTTCTTTCCCGCCGGCCGCCCCCGGGGGCTGGTGGTGTTCTATCACGGAGGCTACTGGCGCGCCTTCGACCGCAAGAGCTGGTCTCATTTCGCCGCCGGTCCCGCGGCGCGGGGCTGGGCGGTGGCGATCCCCTCCTACACGCTGGTGCCCCGGGCGCGGATTGCACGGATCACCCGGGAGGCCGCGGCGGCCCTTGCGGTGGCGGCAGAAAAGATCGCCGGCCCGGTGGTGCTGACGGGCCATTCGGCGGGCGGGCATCTGGCGGCGCGGATGCTGTGCGCGGATGTGCCCCTGCCGGAGACGGTTGCCGCCCGGCTGGCCCGCTGCGTGCCGATCTCGCCCCTGGCCGACCTGCGCCCGCTTCTGAATACGCGGATGAACGACACCCTTCGCCTCGACGCCGCCGAGGCCGAGGCCGAGAGCCCGGCCCTGCGGCACAAGGCCCGCGACGTGCCGGTTACCGTCTGGGTGGGGGCCGAGGAACGACCCGCCTTCCTCGACCAGGCGCGCTGGCTGGCCGAGGCCTGGCCCGGTGCCGCCCTGCGCATCGCCCCCGGGCGGCACCACTTCGACGTGATCGACGAGCTGCGCGCGCCCGACAGCCCCCTGACGGAGGCCCTTCTGGGGGGATTGTAACGCCCCTACCGGGCGGGAAACCTGTCGGCCCAGCAGGGCAGGCGATCGCCCGGCGCGGGGGTGGCGGCGTGCACCCCGCGGGCAATGGCGCGCGCCAGCACGCAGGCCGCCGCGTGGCCCAGCATCAAGGTGTCGGCCAGTTCGTCCTCCAGCGGCTTTTCCGCGGTGGAGACGGCAAACACCAGATCGCCATCCATCGGCGTGTGGCTGGGCACCAGGGCGCGGGCCATGCCGTCATGCGCCGCAACCGCCATGCGCCTGGCCTGGGCCTGGTTCAGCACGGCATCGGTGGCAACGATCGCGATGGTGGTATTGCGGGCTGGGCCCAGCTTGGTGGCCGGGATCACCGCCGAGTCATGCGCCGTTGCAGGCCCCAGCCCGCCGAACTCGCCCTCCAGCTCGAAGGGCGCGGCCCAGAAATGCGGCCCTTCGCCCACCGTGGCCGAGCCCAGCGCATTGACCGCTGCCAGCGCCCCCACCACATGTCCCGAGGGCAGCACCGCCGAGGCCGAGCCCAGGCCGCCCTTGAGATTGGCCGTGGTGGCCCCCGTTCCGGCGCCCACCGACCCGATGGCAAAATTGCGCGCCGCCACGTCCAGCGCCGCGCGGCCCAGCCGGGGATAGGGGTTTTCCGTCCAGTCCTTGTTGCCGCCGTTGAGCAGATCGAACAGGATCGCCGCCGGCACGATCGGCACCCGCTGGCCGCCTACGTCAAAGCCGCGCCCGGCCGCGCGCAGGGCATCGGCCACGCCGCAGGCCGCCGAGAGCCCCGGCGCCGAGCCCCCCGAGAGCACCAGCGCATCCACCTCCTGCACCAGGTTTTCGGGGGCCAGCGCATCGGTTTCGCGGGTGCCGGGTGCACCGCCCATCACATGCACCGCCGCCACGAAGGGGCGCGCCGCGGTGAGCACCGTCACCCCGCTTTTCACCGCGTGGTCCTCGGCATTGCCCACCAGCAGCCCGGCCACGTCGGTGATCAGGTTCTCCGGTCCCGGTTTCATGATGCTCTCCTTCATCCTGCCCTCCCGGCTTCGGGCCAAGTTCCGGCTTTTTCGGCTGCCCGCCCTCAGATGCAGCGCCCGCCATCCACCTCCAGGGCCACGCCGGTGATCATGCTCGCCTCGTCGGAACACAGGAAGGCGGCGGCGTTGCCCATGTCGCGAGGGGTGGAGAAGCGCCCCAGCGGGATGGTGGAAAGGAACTTCTCGCGCATCTGCGGGGTGTCCTCTCCCATGAAGGTGGCCAGGAGCGGGGTCTCCCCCGCCACCGGGCACAGCGCGTTGACGCGGATGCCGGCCGGGGCCAGCTCGACCGCCATGGTCTTGGTGGCGGTGATCATCCAGCCCTTCGATGCGTTGTACCAGTTGAGCTTCGGCCGCGGCGAGATGCCGGCGGTGGAGGCGATGTTCAGGATCACCCCGCCGGCCGCGGCCTTCATGGCCGGCACCATGTGGCGCGCCGTGAGGTAGACGGATTTGACATTGACCGCCATCACCCGGTCAAATTCCTCTTCCGGCACCTCTTCCAGCGGCATCGGGAAATGGGTGATGCCGGCATTGTTGACGAGGATGTCAACCGCGCCGAAGGTTTCCAGCGCCGCCTGGACCATTGCCGCGACGCCTGCGTCGGAGGCCACGTCCACATCGAAGGCTGCGCCGCCGATCTCGTCGGCGATGCCTTGGGCCGCATCCATGTTGATGTCGGCCACCATCACCCGCGCCCCTTCTTCGGCGAACTTGCGGCAGATCCCGGCCCCGAAGCCCGAGCCCCCGCCGGTGACGACAGCGCTCTTTCCTTCCAGTCTCATGTGTCCCTCCGTTGCCCTGCCGGGAAATCCTTTCACGATTGGCCCCGGCAGAAAAGCATTTTGCGCGGCGGATCGGGGCATAATCGGGCGACCGGCCGGTGAAATCCGCGCTACTATCGCCTAGATGATGTGCAGCAGACCCATGTGCATGTGAGAGGAACCGCCAATGGCCGAGTTCGAGGCGCAGTTGCGTGAAAGCCAGAAACAGGTGAGCGAGGCCCAGGCCCGCATTGCCGAAGTCACCGACCGGATCGAGAAGGCGCGCAGCAGGATGGCCGCGGGCGAGGAGGTGGCGCTGGACATCGAGACCGCCACGCTTGAGGAAGTCAATGCCCATGCGGAGGCGATGAATGCCAACATCGCCGAGCTGATCATGGGCCTCGATGACGTCACCGCGGCGTTTTCGAAGGATTTCGACGAGATGCGCAACAAGACGGGCTGGGAGAAGTTCGTCGGCATCTTCTCGAAGGCGAAGGCGGAATCGCTGCGTCAGGAGCGGATGCGCACCGCCTCCATCGACGACAAGCTGCAGGACCTGATCGCCAAGTCCGACACCATCGTGAAGCTTCTGCAGAGCCAGCTTGACATGCTGAACACCCAGAAGGAGCGCGTGGAGACCAACCTTTCTGCCACCCTGGACGAGCGCGAGGCAGTGGTGGGCGAACTGGAGAAGCTGCGTGAGGAAATCCAGGCGATGGATCCGAAGATCATCGAGCTGGAAAACCGTATTTCGGTGGAGCAGGACGCCGCCGAACGCACCCGTCTGGAAAGCGAACTGGCCGCGCTCAACGCCGCGTACAACGAGAAGGTCCAGGCCGAGCAGGTGAAGCTGGCCAGAAGCCAGACGCTGGAACGCTACATAGAGAAGGGCAAGACCTGGCTGGACAGCCTGCAGAACCAGGCTGCCACCCAGATGGTGCTGATCAACAAGCTGCAGACCGATACCAGGCAGCGGGTGGTGCTGTATGACGCGCTGTCGAAATCGCTGAAAACCGCCCAGCAGCAGGAGGTGGCGCATCGGATCAACGAGATCGGGGTTGAAACGGACAAGCAGGCCCAGGCGGCCATGGCCGGGATCGGTGCCGCCACCAACAGCGCGATGGCCGACATGCTGGAGGCGCATGAAGATCACATGGTCTTCGCCCGCAAGGTGCTTGAGCAGAAGGCCAAGGCCGACGAGCGTTTTGCCCGGCGCTTTGCCGCCATCGTCGAGAAGCACGACAAGAACCTCTACGGCTCCTGATGCCGGGGCAGGGCCACAGAGGCGATGTGACGGCGGCGCTGACCGCCGACCACGTGGAGCTGAGCGATCCGTTCGCCGCCCGCCGCTACTTTGCCAAGTTCGACCGGATCACCCGCCACCTGGCACGGGTTGCCGCGGCCATGGAGGCCGGCGACCGCCTGTCGAAGAGGGACGTGGCGGTGCTGCGCGGCCATGTCGAGGCACTCGATCGCACCTTCGAGGCGCTTTCCATGAAATACCTGCTCAGCGGGCGTGGGGCCGGCTTCGGGGCGCTGGAGATCGACGTGCACGAAAGCGGCTTTCCGGTGTTCGCGGAACTTCTGACCATGGCCAACGATGCCCAGCAGGCCGAACGCCACCTGCGCAACATGCCCACCGAGGCGGAGCTGAAAGACCAGATGATCCGCACCATCGTGGGCGATCTGGAGGTGCCGGTGAGGCTGCAATACGCCCTGTCGCAGCGGCTCTATTACCAGGCGCTGCGCAGGGGCGGGCTGTTCTGGGCGGAAAACGATCCGGAGATACTGTGGCAGGGAAACCGGCAAGGTGACGCCCGGCGGCGCTACCTGCTGCACTGGGCGGTCTATGACAGCCAGCTGAACCTGCCCACCATCTACCTGCTTGATCTGGAAGACACCGGGCGCAGTGCTCTGCCGAAGGATCAGGCCCGCTGGGCCGGGGTGCAGCGCCACCTGATGGCCCAGTCCGTGGCCGGGCTGAAACTGCTGACCATCGCCCAGGGTCTCGATCAGGATTTCGACGACATCCACCCCAAGCGGCTGCGGCGTATCCACGTGGGGCCGATGTATTCCAGCGCCTTCACCCGTCAGTCCGGCCCGATCCGTCAGGTGCTCGAGCAGGCCAAGGCCCCGGCCGGAGAGGACTGGGCCCTGGTCTGGACGACGGAGGAACTGGAAAGCGAGCGGGTGAAGGTGGAAAGGAAGGGTTGGTTCGGTGAGGTGGAGCGCGAGATCTTTGCCCTCGATCCTTTCGCCGGGCGCGGCATCGATACCGGAGCGACCCGCACCGAACGCGCCGTCATCCTTCCCGAACGCCCCTTTCAGGTGCTCGCCGAGCTTGACCCGCCGGGGTTTCGCGAGGTGCGGAAGTTCGTCGTCAGCCCGGGCGGCCGGGTGCTTGGTTACAGGTAGGCCGATGCCGCTTCGTATTCGTGAAAATATCCCCTTCGAAGGCATGAAGCCCTGCCCTGCACGCCGGGGATTCAATGCCTCCGGCGGGAGTATTTGCAGACAGAAGAAGAGCATTCCGGAGAGAGTGGCATGAGCGTTCCCGCCGATCTGATGGAACTTCCCGAGCAGGAGATCCGCGCCCATTACCCCGCGGCGCTGGCGATGCTGGAGGGCTTCGACCACGCACCGCGGCTGGCGCGCGTAGATGAGGTGCCCCGGCAGGCCGAGGGATCGCCGGGGGTGGTGCGCACCCGCCGGTTCCGCTCCACCACGCCGGGGCTGGCGGCGCACTCCACCCGGCGCCCCGAGGGGGTGCGTCTGATCGAGCGGATCGAGACGGCCGACGGGGGGGATGGGCTGCTCTCGGTGATTCAGACCAGCGTCCTGCAGGGGCTGCGCCGGGCTCTGGCGATTTCCCTGGCGGTGGGAGAGGCCTACGCCGGGCAGACCGGGCTGGCCGCACTCAAGCGCGAAAACCTCGAGGGGCGGCTGCCGAAGGAGCGCGCCGCCGAATTTTCCGAGCTTCTGGCCGGCGAGGCGCTGGCGGTGCTCTATACTTTTGCCAATGCCACCGCCTTTCTGCTGGCGCCTTCGGCAGGTGGGGCCGAGGTGGAGATCGGTGGCCTCGACGAGGTATTGACCGACAACACCCCGCTGGCCCTGCACGGCGCGCTTTGGGAACTGGACCGCAAGCTTGCCCGCCATGGAGACGGCGAGGCGCGTATGGTGGCCACCGTGCTGGCCTTTGCCGAGCAGTTGATGGAGAAGGTGGCGCTTCGGGCCCGGACCGCACCGCGGCTGGGGGCCTTTACCGCGGTGCGCTATCGGGTCGAGGCGGATGACTTCACGATCGACGGCTTCAACCCGGCCCGCCGCGGCCGCGGCCCGGCCCTGACCATGAGTTTCAAGAAGCCCCGGGAGGTGATCGGCAACCATATCGCCAAGTACCAGGCGATGAAGCTTGCCCGGATGCTGATGGCCTACGACTTCGAGCGCAGGCTGAACCCTTTCGCCGAGCTGGGCGGCTTCATCTTCACCTTCATGGGCGACGGGCTGCCCGGCACCGGCAAGACGCTGCTGATCCGCATGATGGCCGGGCTGATCAACGATTATTGCCAGGTTGCCGGCTATCCGTTTCGTTATCAGAACTTCTCGATCGACCAGATCGACAGCTACCAAGGCAGGTCGGGGCAGAACGCGCGGGCCTTCATCGACAACGTGATGGATCCGCAGGTGATCGGCTTCGGCACCATCGACGATATCGACCAGATCGCGGGCCGGCGCGGCGACCGGCAGTCCTCGGCCGGCCAGCAGGAGGTGACGGCGGTGCTGATGGAGGCGTTTTCCGGGGCCGGTACGGTGGTGCGCGGCAACTGCACCTTCGGGATGTTTTCCAACTACCCGGAGAACGTGGACGATGCCCTGCGTCAGCGTGCCGGCGCTCGTTTTGCGGTGAACGGGCCGCAGACGCGGGAGGATTACACCGACATCCTGTATCTGCTTCTGGGTGACAACCACGAGATCCCGCTGGGCGATCACGCCCCCTTCGCCAGCCAGGAAATCACCCGGGCGGTGGCGCGTTCGTTCGAAGCGCACGACCGACCGCAGGAAGAGGCGCTGGTGCGGGTCTGGGAAAGGATCGAGCGGGAGCATGGCCGGCCCGACACCATCGCCGGGCTGGGTGCTTACCTGAAGGCGATCCAGGAGGTGGATCCGCGTTTTACCGGCCGGGCGATCAAGAACATCACAGATGCGGTCAAGGTGCGGGCGATGGATTTCGAGCTGCCCGACGAGTGGATGGAGCAGCCCGATCTGTTTCTCTTCAGGAGTTATGACGAGAAGCTGGCGATGATTCGCGAATTGATGCGCCCGATCACGGTGGAGATGGTGATCCAGGAGATCAACCGTTACGCAGACAGCGAGTTCCGCTATGCCGGGCAGTCGGACGAGGCGGCGATCGAGGCCGCGATGCGCGAGATGGAGAGGAGGGACGAGGCCCGGCGGCGCCTTGCCGCGAGGAAGGCGGGGGAATGATCCAGCCCCAGCCCATCGGCCTGCTCAATACCGCCCTGCCGCTGGCGGTGCTGGTGGCGGGAGCGGCGCTGCTGCCGGGGTGGCTGGCCGGGAAGACGCTGTCGCGGTGGCGGCTGGCGGTGGCGGTGATGCTTGCAGCGCTGGTGCTGCTGGTGGCGGGCGCGGTGATCTTCGCGCTGCTCCATGCGCTGGACGGGGCGCGCCCGGGGGCGGCCATGGCGCAGGCTCCGGTGGCGGTGACGCTGTTCTTCCTGCGCCTGTCGGTGAAGGCCACGCTGCTGTGGGGGCCGGTTCTGGCGCTGGCATGGCTTGTTCTGTTACAGGGGCTGGAAAGGCGCCGGGGCGAAGAGATGGTACGGGAGAAGCGGCGATGAGCCTGCTGCGGCACATGCTGGCCGGCCTGCCGGGGGCGGTGCGGGCGAAGGAGGGGCGGCCTTGAGGCGCCTCATCGAAAAGGGGTTGATGTTCGGCAATCTGGTGCCGGTGGACAGCCCTGCCCTGGTAGAGCGCTACAACCGCGCCCTCAGGGCGCTGAGCGGGCGCACCACGGCCCTGTCCGACTTCCATGTGGATATTTCCGGGTTTTCCCCGGAGGTGGCCGATGAGCTGGGGGATGACCTCTACCTCAACCCCGATGGCGCCAACCGCAGGTTCATCCTGCTCACCACCGCGCAGAAGGGCGCGCCGCTGCTGAATGCAAGGTTCTCCAGCACCCGGCAGATCCTGCGCCGCTTCATCGAGGCCAACGAGGCCGAGCTGTTTGCGCTCACCACCCGCGATGCGGTGGCCGGTGAGCTGGTGAGCTCTGTT
>JALSGY010000390.1 GCA_026982515.1 Paracoccaceae bacterium | reverse complement strand
GCGAATCACCACCTGCAGGGCTTCGGCCAGCTCGCGCGCCGCGCGCTCGTGGATCACCGGCCCCAGCATTCGCGCGGCCATGAACTGCTCCAGCGGCGAGAACAGCATCCGCGCCAGACCTGCCTCCACCTCCTCGCGCGAGGCAGTGATTTCCACCACCCCGGCATGAAGCCCTCCAAGCTGCGCCAGCATCTCACGGTTCACCAGCAGCGGATCGGCGGCCTCAACCTCTTCGGTGGCCGCGTCCTCAGGGCCGTGGCGCGACAGCCACAGCAGCACGGCCGCCCCCCCGAGCCGGCCCAGCAACCCCCGCATCCGCGCCACCCAGGCCCCGCGCATCGCCTGCACGACAGAGGCGAAGCGTGCCCGGTCATGGCGGGCCATATCACCCAGCAGATGGCGGATGAAGTGGTGATCGGTGAAATCGATCTCGGGGTAGAGCGCCCGCAGCGCATCGCCGATCTGCACCACCCGGTCATTGCGGCGCGGATGCACCCTGAAATACGGGTTGCACAACCCCGCCGCGCCGCCCAGCTGCACGACCGTCACCACCGCCTTGGTGCAGATGCCCAGCACCGTCTCGTCACGCATGAAGGCCTCTGCCTCGGCATGGGGCGAGCCGAGGTTGACGACCGGCAAGCCCAGAAACCGCTCCAGCATTGCCGGATAGGGTTCCTCCATGAACCGGCCATAGGTTTCCGACCCACCGATCACCGCGACATAGCGCCCTTCCGCCTGTCGCTTCGGCCCGCGAAACAGCAGCTGCGAGCGGCCATAACGGCACGGATCATAGTTGATGGCCCCCCCGGGCCGTACTTCTGCAGACATCATCCACCCACCACTTTTGTCTCCCGGGGGTAGAATCGCATGGGCAGGTTGCCATTTGGCTAAGCCGGCAATTCGTCTTGAAATTTATGCACCGTTGAACCTTGCACCCCCCGCACCATGGTGCATAAGGTCGGCGGAGAACCTGCAAGGGGGACGGTCATGGAAATCGCCAGAATCGGGGTCGTCGGCGCGGGGCAGATGGGCAACGGCATCGCCCATGTCTGCGCGGCAGCCGGCTATGACGTGCTTCTGACCGACATCAGCCAGGAGGCTCTCGATGCTGCCCTGGCCCGGATCGACAGGAACCTCGAACGCCAGGTCGCGCGTGACAGGATCACCGCCGAGGACAAGCAGGCCGCCCTGGCGCGCATCCGAACCACCCTGAAACTGGCCGATCTCGGCGCCTGCGATCTGATCATCGAATCGGCCACCGAGCGGGAAACGGTGAAATCCGCCATCTTCGAGGATCTGGTCCCGCATCTGAAACCGCACACGATCCTCACCTCCAACACCTCGTCCATTTCCATCACCCGGCTGGCCTCGCGCACCGACCGGCCGGAGAAGTTCATGGGCTTCCACTTCATGAATCCGGTGCCGGTGATGCAGCTGGTCGAGCTGATCCGCGGCATCGCCACCGACGAGGAAACCTACAACGCCTGCCTCGCGGTGGTCGAACGCCTCGGCAAGACGGCCGCCAGCGCCGAGGACTTCCCCGGCTTCATCGTCAACCGCATCCTGATGCCGATGATCAACGAGGCCGTCTACACCCTCTATGAGGGCGTGGGATCGGTGCAGTCCATCGACCAGTCCCTGCGGCTGGGCGCCAACCACCCGATGGGGCCGCTGGAACTGGCCGATTTCATCGGCCTCGACACCTGCCTTGCGATCATGAACGTCCTCCATGACGGGCTGGCCGATACCAAGTACCGCCCCTGCCCGCTCCTGACAAAATACGTCGAGGCCGGCTGGCTGGGGCGCAAGACGCAACGCGGCTTCTACGACTACCGGGGG
>JALSGY010000389.1 GCA_026982515.1 Paracoccaceae bacterium | reverse complement strand
TGGAGCGCGGCGGCGGCCTCGAGCCCCAGAAGCCCGCCGCCGATGATCACGGCCCTGGCGCCGGGCCGGGCGGCGGCGACCATCGTCTCGACATCGTCGAGATCGCGAAACCCGACCACACCGGGCAGGTCCTTTCCGGGAACCGGGATGAAGAACGAGGCCGAGCCGGTGGCGATCACCAGCCTGTCGTATTCGGTGGCGCCGCCGGCGCTGATCACCCGTCGGGTCCTGCGGTCGATCTTCACCACCGGTTCGCCGAAGCGGCAGTCGATGCCGGCCTTGTGATACCAGTCGGCATCATGGGTGATGATCTCGTCGAAGGTCTTTTCCCCGGCCAGGACGGGGCTGAGCATGATGCGGTTGTAGTTGCCGCGCGGCTCGGCGCCGAAGAGGGTGATGTCCCAGGCGCCGGGGTCGCGCTCGAGCAGCTCTTCGAGCAGCTTCCCCGAGGCCATGCCGGCACCGATGATGACGAGTTTCTGTGGCAAGTCGCACTCTCCTTGTCGGTCTTGCGAGGGTTTCAGGGGCCGGGAATCAGGGCCTGCATCACCCATACGGCTTGAGGGTGTTGATGTCTGCTGCTAAGAAATCATCAACCCGTTGCAAAAAATCGAACATGCCTGGACTTTCCAATGCGCCACCAGCAGATCCTGAAGTTCATCGCCAAGGTTTCCCAGACGGGCTCCTTGCGCAGCGCTGCCGATGAGCTGGGCATCACCGCCTCGGCCCTGAACCGGCGTATCCTCGCCTTCGAGGAGGAGCTCGGTGTCGAGATCTTCGAGCGTCACCCCTCGGGGCTGCGCCCGAACATCGCCGGCGAGGTGCTGCTGGAGCACATCCGCAACCAGCTTGCAGACATGGAGCGGGTGAAGTCGCGCATCGCCGATCTTTCGGGCATGCGTGCAGGCCATATCAATATCGCCGCCACCCGCGAGGTGGTGCAGTATTTCCTGCCCGATCTGATCCGCCGCCACATTGCCGAGTTCCCGGCGGTGACCTTCGCCGTC
The DNA here is from genome assembly GCA_026982515.1 of Paracoccaceae bacterium. Lineage (GTDB taxonomy): Bacteria > Pseudomonadota > Alphaproteobacteria > Rhodobacterales > Rhodobacteraceae > S012-89. The sequence goes on along the minus strand of JALSGY010000389.1, from coordinate 837 downwards.
AACCTCTACGAGCGCGGCGAGGCCGAGGCCTCGCTGCTCGACAACACCAACGACATCGCCATCGTCTTCGAGCCGCTGCGGCTCAAGGAGTTCCAGGTCGTCTGCGCGGTCAGCCAGCCGATGTATTGCGTGATGTCGCAAGATCACCCCCTGGCCGGGCGCAAGCGGCTGAAGATCTACGAATGCGTCGATTTCCCCCTGCTTCTGCCCAAGCGGCCCGAGGGCATCCGCAACGTGCTCGATGCGCTGGCGGGGAAGGTGGGGATCACGCTGGAGCCGGCGGTGGAATCCAACAGCCTGGACCTTTTGCGCCTGATGTCGCAGGACAGCGACGCGCTCAGCTTCAGTCTGGCCATCAACCTGCGCCCGGCGCTGGAGCGCGACCGGCTGATCGCGGTTCCGCTCGATCTGAAAGGGGTTCCGCCGGGCACGGTGGATGCGGGCTATCTGCGCGGCCGCACCCTGCCGGTGGCCGCGGCGCGCTTCCTCGAAAGCGTGAACAAGGAGCTTTCCGAACGCTTCGAATGAACCCGGCCACCGGCGGCCGTCCTCTTGCGGAAGGCGCTTGACCTCGCCGCGCGTCTGGGGGCCATGGCGCCCGGACCGGACGGCGGAAGAATCGCCGCCGGAAATTTCCGGGGATGGGAATGGAAAGCTTTCTGATACTGGGCTTCGTCGTCGGCATGGGGCACGCGCTGGAAACCGACCACTTGGCCGCAGTGGGCACGCTGGCCTCTTCGGGCAGGGCCACGCCGAAGCGGCTGGCCTTCCTGGGGGCCAGCTGGGGGATGGGCCATACCACCACGCTGTTCATCATCTCGGTGCCGGTGATCCTGT
>JALSGY010000388.1 GCA_026982515.1 Paracoccaceae bacterium | reverse complement strand
CAACAACCTGGGATTGAACCCCAAGGCCCTGCGCGCCACGCTGGAGGACCTTGAGGAGGACATCGAGGACGACACCGGCATCTCGGTGCGCATCCCGCTGGATGAGAAGGGCGCCGACATCCTGCTGGTCACCCCCTCAGCCGACTTCTTCGCCGAACCCCACATCGACGGCCTGATCGGCTATGCCAAGGTGTTCCACGAGGCCGGGGTCAGCTGGACGCTTTCGTCCTATGCCTCGGAGGCGGCAAATTTCGGCCTGTTCATCGGCTCTTACGAGAACATGCGCGAGATCTCGCTGCGCATCCGCAAGGCGGCCGAGGACCTTGGCGTAAAGCGGATCATCTTCGGGGAGTGCGGCCATGCCTGGCGGGTGGCCTATTCCTTCCTCAATACGCTGGCCGGGCCCTTCGACTTTCTCGATCAGAACTACCCGATTCCGCAGCACATCCTGGAATTCACCTGGGACGAGATCCAGAAGGGCACGCTGAAGCTGGATCCCTCTCGCAACGATCACATCACGCTCACCTATCACGACAGCTGCAACGTGGCGCGGGCCTCGCGGATGGGTGACAAGCCCGGCGGTCAGTTCGAGATTCCGCGCAACGTCATCAAGGCGGTGTGCAACAATTTCCACGAGATGGACCGCGACACGATCCGCGAAAGCACCCTGTGCTGCGGCGGCGGCGGCGGGCTGCTGACCGACGATCTGATGGACCTGCGCACCAAGGGGGCAAGCCCGCGGATGACCGCACTGCAGCAGGTGACGGAAGACCACGGCGTCACCCACATGGCCGCCATCTGCGCCATCTGCAAGACCCAGTTTTCCAAGGTCATGCCGAAGTACGGCTATGACATGGACTCGATCGTTTCGGTACACCAGCTGGTGTCCAACGCCATCATCCTGACCGGTCAGGAAACCGAAGAAGATGAACCGAATGAAGAAGAGGCCGCCTGAGCCGGCGCGTCAGTGGAGGTAGACCGATGAATGACATGACCAACGAGCCGAAACTCACATTCCGGCGCTTCCACGAGGGAGAGACGCCGAAGGACTGGGATCTGGAAGAGAAGATCTTTCAGGCGGATCATTCCTACAAGTGCCCCACCTACGTGCACAAGACGCCGCCGTGCCAGGGTTCGTGCCCCTCGGGGCACGAGATCCGCGGCTGGCTGGCGATCGCCCGCGGCATGGACAAGCCGCCCGTGGAGGGCATGGCCTGGCAGGAATACGCCTTCCAGCGCATGGCCACCGCCAACCCCTTCCCGGCGACCATGGGCCGGGTCTGCCCGGCGCCCTGCGAGGCCGGCTGCAACCGCAACGAGGTGGACGAGTACGTCGGCATCAACGGGGTGGAGCAATATGTCGGCGACTGGGCCAACGAGAACGGCGTCAAGCTGCCCGCCCCCAACAAGGACACCGGCCGTTCCATCGCGGTGATCGGTGGAGGTCCCGCCGGCCTCTCGGCGGCCTATTTCCTGCGTCTCGACGGCCACGCGGTGACGATCTTCGAGGCCCATGAGGAACTGGGCGGGATGATGCGCTACGGCATCCCCGGCTACCGCACGCCGCGCGACATGCTCGACAAGGAGATCGGCCGCATCATCGACCTCGGGATCGAGGTGCGCACCAGCACCCGCGTGGGCGAGGATGTCAGCGTCGAGGAGCTGGAGGAGAAATACGATGCCATCTTCTGGGCGCTCGGCGCGCAGAAGGGGCGCGATCTGCCGATCCCCGGCTGGGAAGGCACCGACAACTGCATCAACGGCATCGAGTTTCTCGACGCCTTCAACCAGGGCTACGTGCTGGGCACCGCCGAGAAGGTGGTGGTTGTCGGCGGTGGCGACACCTCGATCGACGT
>JALSGY010000387.1 GCA_026982515.1 Paracoccaceae bacterium | reverse complement strand
GGGGTTCTCGGTGCGTGAAGTGATCGACCAGTGTCGTTCCGTCACCAACCGGGAACTGCCCGTCATCGAGGGGCCGCGCCGCCCTGGCGATTGCTCGCGCCTGGTTTCCGGCAGCCGCCGCGCCGCACAGGAACTGGGCTGGTCTCCGGGCCGTTCCTCGCTGGAAACGATGATCGCGGATGCCTGGAGATGGCATCAAGATGGCCGTTACGAGAAATGATCCTCCGGCCCGCTGCCTCGATCTGACGCGGCTGGTGTCGAGGGTGGGGCGTGGTGCCCTCACCGGGATCGACCGGGTGGAAATGGCCTATCTGGAACGGCTGCTTGAAGCCCCCCCTCCGCTGTACGGGCTGGTGACAACCGGGCGCGGCCATTACCTGCTGGATCCGGCCGGGGTGGGGGCGCTGCACCGGCGGCTGAAGGGCGTGGCGCCCTGGGGCGCGAATGACGCGGTTTCGTTCCTGCTGCGCCGCCATCCGCCGCCGCGCCGCCGCGCCGAGGCCGATCTGCGCCGCCTTGCCGTGGCCCGCATCCGCCGTGGCGGGCTTGCCTCGGTGCTGGGCCGGTACCTGCCGGCGGGCACGGCATGGCTCAACGTCGGCCACAGCAACCTCGGCGAAGAGGTGTTTTCGGCCGTTGCCGCCCTTCCCGGCGCCACCATGGCGGTTTTCATCCACGATACCATCCCGCTGGATCACCCCGAATTCCAGCGCGAGGGCACCGTGGCCTCCTTTGCCCGCAAGCTGCGGCTGGCGGGACGGCATGCCGATCTGATCATCGTCAATTCCGATTTCACCCGCCTGCGCATCGAGGCTCATCTTGCCGCCATGGGGCGGCTGCCCGAAGTGGCGGTGGCGCATCTGGGAGTTTCCCCCGCCGCGCCGTGCCCGCGGGAGCTGCCCCCCGGCCTTGACCGAAGCCGCCCGTATTTCGTGGCGCTCGGCACGCTCGAGCCGCGCAAGAACCTCATGTTCCTGCTCGACATCTGGGAGCGTCTTGCCGCCGGTGGCGATGGGCCGCTGCTCTATCTGGTCGGCCGGCGGGGCTGGAAATGCGCGATGCTTCTTGCCCGGCTCGATGCCGGCGTGCCCGGCGTGCAGGAGCTGGGCAGCCTTTCGGACGGCGCCGTCAGTGCCCTTGTCCAGGGTTCGGCCGGATTGTTGATGCCCAGCCTCGCCGAGGGCTTCGGCCTGCCGGTGGCCGAGGCGGCCGCGCTCGGGGTGCCGGTGATCTGCAATACATTGCCGGTTTATCAAGAGTTTGTCGGAGATTATCCCGTTTACGTGAACGTGTCCGACATGTATCTATGGGAAACAAAGATCAGGAAACTGGCAGACAGGTTCCGAGCAGGGGACAGTGAGTGGCGGAACAGGGCAGCAGGCATGCATCTTCCCACATGGCAGGAGCACTTCGACCATGTCCTGCAACTGACATGACGGCGGCGTTGCCCCCTGTTTTCGGGCGAAAAGGGTGACGATAGCGGTTTGGGCGTGATCGAATCATACGGCCTGAGGCTCCAGCGCAAGCGCTGGCTGATCCGCGCCTTCCGCAAGCGGCGCGAGTTGAGATGCCTTCAGGACAACACCGCCACCATTGCCCGGGGCGATGTCCTGCTGTTCGCCACCTTGCGAAACGAGCGGGTGCGGCTGCCCTATTTCCTGAAATACTATCGCGACCTCGGGATCGATCATTTCTTCTTCGTCGACAACGGTTCCGACGACGGTTCGCGAGAATATCTCCTGGGCCAGCCGGACATTTCCCTGTGGCATACCACGGCCAGCTACAAGCGTGCGCGCTTCGGGGTCGACTGGCTGAACTGGCTGCAAGGGCGCTACGGCCACGGCCACTGGACGCTG
>JALSGY010000386.1 GCA_026982515.1 Paracoccaceae bacterium | reverse complement strand
CCGGCGAATCTCGCCCTCACCGGGCAGGAACACCAGCACCCCGCCCTCGGTTTCGGCCACCGCGCGGGCTACCAGCTCGGCCACGGCGGGCTCGAGGCGTCGGCCCCTGGGCAGCGGCTTCTCCAGCCAGCGGGTTTCCACCGGAAAGGCCCGCCCCTGCGAGGTGACCACCGGTGCGCCCAGCAATCTGGCCACCGGGGCGGCGTCGAGGGTGGCCGACATCACGAGAAGCCGCAGGTCAGGGCGCAGGGCGGCGCGCGCCTCCCAGGCCAGGGCAAGGCCCAGATCGGCGTTGAGAGAGCGCTCGTGGAACTCGTCGAAGATCACTGCCCCCACACCCTCCAGCGAGGGATCGGCCTGCAGCATCCGGGTGAGGATGCCTTCGGTGACCACCTCGATGCGGGTGGCGCGCGAAACCTTCGCATCGCCGCGAATGCGGTAGCCCACGCTGCGGCCGACCTCCTCTTTCAGGGTTTCGGCCATGCGCTCGGCGGCGGCGCGGGCGGCCAGGCGGCGCGGCTCCAGCATCACGATGCGCCCCCCGCCGCCCAGCCCGGCCCGATCCAGGGCCAGCGGCACCACGGTGGTCTTGCCCGCCCCGGGCGGGGCCTGCAGCACCGCCACCCCGGCCTCTTTCAGATGGGCCAGAAGTTCGGGCAGGGCCTCGGTTATGGGCAGGTCGGGCAGGTCCATGGGGGCGTTATGCGCCATGGGCCGGGGCAATGCCACCGCCCCCGTACGGGATTTGCCGCTGGACAAGCCCCGCCCGGCGGGGGCATCAACGCGCCATGGAGATCGACGAGCTAGCATCCCGCCTGATCGCCGGCGAGCGCCGGGCCCTGGCACGCGCCATCACCCTGATCGAAAGCGCCCGCCCCGACCATCGCGAACAGGCCGCGCGCCTGCTGGAGGCGGCCCGCGCCACCGGCCGCGAGGCCCTGCGCATCGGGCTGTCCGGCACGCCTGGGGTGGGCAAGTCCACCTTCATCGAGGCCTTTGGCCAGATGCTCACCGGGCAGGGGTTGCGGGTGGCGGTGCTGGCGGTGGATCCCAGCTCTGTCCGCTCGGGCGGATCGATTCTCGGCGACAAGACCCGCATGGCGCGCCTTGCCCGCGATCCGCGTGCCTTCATCCGTCCCTCGCCCAGCCAGGTCGAACTCGGTGGCGTGGCCCGGCGCACCCGCGAAGCGGTGGCCCTGTGCGAGGCAGCGGGCTTCGACGTGGTGCTGATAGAGACCGTGGGTGTCGGCCAGTCGGAAACCATGGTGTCGCAGATGTCCGACATCTTCGTGCTGCTGCTGGCCCCGGCCGGGGGGGACGAATTGCAGGGCGTCAAGCGCGGGATCATGGAAATGGCCGATCTGATTCTCGTCAACAAGGCCGACGGGGCGCTGAAACCGGCCGCCGAGCGCACCGCCGCCGACTACCGCAATGCGCTGCGCCTGCTGCGCCGGCGCCCGCAGGATCCTGAGGGCTTCCCCAAGGTGCTGTGCGTTTCGGCGCAGGAGGAGGAGGGGCTGGAACGGGCCTGGGAAGAGATGCAGGCCCTGGCCGAATGGCGCAAGACCCACGGGCACTGGGCCGCGCACCGGGCCCGGCAGGCACGCCAGTGGTTCGCCGAAGAGGTGCGTCAACGCCTGCTGGCCCGCCTGCAGCAGCCCGGCGTGGTGGAACGCATGGAGGAGCTGGGCGAAAGGGTGGCCGCCGGCGCCGTTTCGCCCGCGCTGGCCGCGGAGCAGATGCTGGACTCTCTCAACCGGCAAGACCGGCAGGAGGAATGAGGCTCCTTTCCTTTTTCCTTCGTGCCGGCCTCCCTTTCGTGAAAATATCCCTGCAGGAGGCATGAAATCCCGCCCCTTG
>JALSGY010000385.1 GCA_026982515.1 Paracoccaceae bacterium | reverse complement strand
ACCTCGACCTTCACACCCAGCTTCGCCAGCCCCTCCAGGCGGCGGGCAAACTCGGTGGTGGTGAGCACATTGGCCGGTTCGTTCACCAGATCGCGGGTGAAGAACACCCCCTCGGCCAGCGCCGCCACCCGCGCTGCGGCCTCGCGGGCCTCGTCGGGACGGGCGGCCATGATCGTGACCGCACCGCGCTTGCTGCCGGCCTCCTCGCCCTTGTAGGCGGTGAAGGCATAGGCCCGCAGGGCGATACCCAGGGCCAGATCGGCCACGCGGGCCAGGTTGCCGGCGGCCACCAGCACCGGCGCCTCCTTCAGCGCCCTGCCGATCGCCCCGCCCGCCTTGCGCACCACCTCCGCCGGGGCGCGGCGGCCCAGCTTGAGCACCTGCACCGCTTCCGCCTGCAGCCCGGCGGGAAAGGCCAGTTCGGCCGCCTCGCCCTCCTTGAGCTTTTCGAAACGCTCCGACTGCGCCAGCCGCGCCAGCGCCCCGCGGCTCAGCCGGTTGACCCGCCGCGCCGCCTGATCGAGCTTGCCGTCAGGGGCCACGAGCAACACCAGCCGTCCCTCGAATCCGGCCAGCGCATCGAGGTTCGTTTCGGTGAATTCGGGCGTCACGGGGCTTGTCATCGATGTTCCTCCTGGCAATCTCCCGCCATTGGTAGAGCGGCACGCCGAAAATGGCCAGATATGAGTTTTCCCCGCCCCCGCAATCCGCTACTGTCGCGCCGGACTCATCGGGAAACAAAGGGCCGGGGGGCGTCTTGGGCAAGTTCGACAAATACATCTTGTCGCAACTGCTGGTGCTGTTCGGGTTCTTTTCTCTGGTGCTGGTGCTGGTCTACTGGGTGAACCGGGCGGTGATCCTGTTCGACCAGCTGATCGCCAACGGCCATTCGGCGATGGTGTTCCTCGAATTCACGGTGCTCAGCCTGCCCGCCGTCATCGCCATCGTCCTTCCCATGGCCGCCTTCGCGGCGGTGGTCTACTGCATCAACCGGCTGTCCGCGGAGAGCGAGCTGGTGGTGGTTCAGGCCACCGGCTATTCTCCCTGGCGCCTGGCCCGCCCGGTGCTGGCCTTCGGACTGATCGTGGCGGTGCTGGTCTCGATCCTCGCCAACGTGCTGGTCCCGGCCTCCTCGGGGCAGATGGCCCAGCGCCGCGCCGAAATCCAGAGCGACATGGCCGCCCGCCTGCTGCGCGAGGGCACCTTCCTGCACCCCGCCCCCGGGATCACCTTCTACATCGGCGAGATCACCCCCGAGGGCGAGTTGCGCAACGTCTTCCTCGCCGACAACCGCGCCGCCGCCAGCCGCACCAACTACTCGGCGGCACGCGCCTTTCTGGTCAACGGCGAGGACGGGCCGAAGCTGGTCATGCTCGACGGCATGTCCCAGGAACTTCGGCGCGACAACAACCGCCTGTTCACCACCACCTTCACCGATTTCGTCTTCGATCTCTCGGGTCTGGCTCAGGGCCTGCGCCCGGGCCGCGTCGCCCCCCAGCAGATGAGCACCGCCCGGCTTCTGCGGCCCACGCCGGAGGTGCTGGAGCAGACCCGCACCAGCCGCGCGGCCCTGCTGCAAAGGGGGCATGCGCGGATCGCACTGGCCACGCTGAGCATCGTCGCGGTGATGACGGGATTCGCCACGCTGCTGATCGGCGGCTTCTCGCGCTTCGGCCTGTGGCGGCAGATCCTCGCCGCGGTGGTGATCCTGATCGTGCTGAAATCGCTCGACAACTACATGAACGGGCTGGCCCGCAATGACGAGGCCCTCTGGCCGCTGGTCTATCTTTCCTCGGCGGTGGGCCTCGTGCTGGCAGGGGCAATGCTGTGGCTGTCGGCACGGCCGGCGCTCTTCATCCGCAAGAGGCAGGTG
>JALSGY010000384.1 GCA_026982515.1 Paracoccaceae bacterium | reverse complement strand
TGCCGAACCGCTGGAGCGCGGCTTCGGCCTGACCCTCGGCAACGCCCTGCGCCGCGTGCTGATGAGCTCGCTTCAGGGCGCGGCCATCACGTCGGTGCAGATCGACAACGTGCTGCACGAGTTCTCATCGGTGCCGGGGGTGCGCGAGGATGTCACCGATATCGTTCTCAACCTCAAGGGCGTTGCCATCCGCATGGAAGTGGAAGGCCCCAAGCGGCTGTCGATCTCGGCCAAGGGACCCTCGGTGGTTACCGCCGGCGACATCTCCGAAAGCGCGGGCATCGAGATCCTCAACAAGGATCACGTGATCTGCCACCTCGACGAAGGGGCGGACCTGTACATGGAACTGACGGTCAATACCGGCAAGGGCTATGTCGCGGCGGACAAGAACCGCCCCGAGGATGCGCCCATCGGCCTGATCCCGATCGACGCCATCTATTCGCCGGTCAAGAAGGTTTCCTATGACGTGCAGCCCACCCGCGAGGGGCAGGTGCTCGACTACGACAAGCTGACCATCAAGCTGGAAACCGACGGTTCCGTCACCCCCGAAGACGCGGTGGCCTATGCCGCGCGCATCCTGCAGGATCAGCTGTCGATCTTCGTCAACTTCGAGGAGCCCGAAACCGCCGGTCGCGAGACCGAGGAAGAGGGGCTGGAGTTCAACCCGCTGCTGCTCAAGAAGGTGGACGAGCTGGAACTGTCGGTGCGTTCGGCCAACTGCCTGAAGAACGACAACATCGTCTACATCGGCGATCTGATCCAGAAGACCGAGGCCGAGATGCTGCGCACCCCGAACTTCGGTCGCAAGTCGCTCAACGAGATCAAGGAAGTGCTTTCGGGCATGGGCCTGCATCTTGGCATGGATGTCGAGGAATGGCCTCCCGAGAACATCGAGGAGCTGGCGAAGAAATACGAAGACCAGTTCTGAAGAGAACCCGGGCGTCGGAAACACGGCGCCCGCAGATCCGGGCAATGAGGCCCCAAGGAGAGCTGCCCGCACGCATGGGCGGCCGGACAAAGCAAAAGAAGAAGGATTGATGAAATGCGCCACGCACGCGGATACCGCCGCCTGAACCGGACCCACGAACATCGCAAGGCGATGTTTGCCAACATGGCCGGTTCGCTGATCGAACACGAACAGATCAAGACGACGCTGCCCAAGGCGAAGGAGCTGCGCCGCGTCGTCGAGAAGCTGGTGACGCTTGCCAAGCGCGGAGATCTTCACGCCCGCCGCCAGGCCGCGGCCCAGCTCAAGCAGGAGCCCCACGTGGCCAAGCTGTTCGACGTGATCGGCCCCCGCTACAAGGACCGCCAGGGCGGTTACGTGCGGGTTCTCAAGGCGGGCTTCCGCTATGGCGACATGGCGCCGATGGCGATCATCGAATTCGTCGATCGCGACCCCGAAGCCAAGGGCGCGGCCGACAGGGCCCGTGAAAACGAAGAGGCCGGCGAAGAGTAGACCGCGCCTTTTTCGCCGAATCGATCCCCGCCGGAGCGCCGGCGGGGATTTTCTTTTGCATCAGCTGTCGTTCCGCCTGCTGCCGGCTCGGGTCTTGAGCGAGAATGATTCGGAAATCGCGTTCTCGATTTCCTTCATCCGGGCCGCTGATTCGGACGATGCACCCAGAAATTCCAGCAGGTCGGCCCGCATTTCCGGCGGCAGAGAGAGGATCTTCCTGAACAGATCTGCGTCTTGGGCTTTCATTTCTCACCGCATTACGATTCTTTGCTGGTCAGGCACACTTTTAGGTTGACCGACCGTCTCGATACATGTCTAAAAAAGGCATGTCCAATCGTCCAGAATTGAATCAACTGTTTAAGCAACTCGGCGAACTGTCGCCGGCAGGTTATGCAGCTGGGCTGCACATCAGATTTGCGGCTCCGCTCATTGCGGTGAACACCTATGATCCCGAGTGGGCGGAGCATTACACGACCAACGCATATGGCCTGCGCGATCCCCTGGTTGCCTGGGGGTTGAGCTGCGAGGGAACTTCCCGGTGGAGCGAAATTACGCTTCCCGATCCGTTTAACATTTGGGGGCAGGCGGCTGAATACGGCCTGAAGTACGGTGTAGCGGTTGCGTGTGGTCCGATCCAGTCCAGAAGCATCGTCGGGGCGGCGCGCAGTGACCGCGAATTCACCGACGACGAGATTGCTGCGATCTCGAAGGTGGTTCTGGCGTTGCACGAGATATCGGAACCACCCACCGAGCTTACACGCGCACAGATTCAGGCTCTCCGGTGCATCGCGGACGGGGACCGTCACGCAGCCGCTGCTGCCAAGCTTGGTATTTCCGAAAGTGCATTGAAGGCGCGCCTGATATCGGCGCGAACCAGGCTGATGGCACGTACGACCTCGGAAGCCATTCAGAAGGCCAAGGAGTTCAGGTTGCTCTGACGGTTTGCGCCCGCCGATGCGTTGAACTTTTCAACCCATCTGGAGGCAACAATGCAAACCACGACTCTCTCTTTCGAAAACATGCACAACCACGGCGTGCTGTTCACCAACATGCTGCGCGCGCGGCATGAAACCTTCATCCAGCAGAACAAGTGGGACCTGCCCGAGGTCGACGGTATGGAATTCGACCAGTACGATACCCCGGCCAGCCGGTGGATCGCAGTGCATGATTTCGGCGAGGTGCTGGCGGGGGTTCGCCTCACGCCCACGACGCACCGTTGCGGCATCTACAGCTACATGATCCGCGATGCCCAGAGGGGGCTGCTGGAATCGATCCCCTCGAACCTGCTTTACGAAGAGGCGCCGGTGGCCAGCCACATCTGGGAATCCTCGCGCATCTTCGTGTCGCACCGGGTGCCGGCGCGGCTGCGCTTCCGGGTCCAGCTGAACCTGATCAACGAGATGACGGTGACCGCACGGGAACTCGGCGCCTCGTCGATTCTCGGGCTGATCCCCGAAAACGGCCCGCGCTGGGGCCGCCGGGTTGGCCTGGACATCGATGAAGTGGGGCCGGTTCTGGATATCGGCGGCGACCGCAGCCGCTGCATCCGCATCAACCTGCAGACGAAACTGCACTAGTGTCCCGTTTTGCAGGGCCGGGCCGCCCGGACCCGGCCCCAATACCCTCTTTCATCGGCCTGCGCCCGCCTTTACGGTTGGCGCATGGCCGATCTGTTTGACACCGCGCCGGAGTCTGCCCCGGACGATCTTTCCCGCCCGCTGGCCGACAGGTTGCGGCCGCGGTCGCTGCGCGACGTGATCGGGCAGGACAAGGTGATCGGCCCCGAGGGGCCGCTGGGCACCATGCTGGCCTCCGGCAGCCTGTCTTCCTTGATCTTCTGGGGGCCGCCGGGGGTGGGCAAGACGACCATCGCCCGGCTTCTCGCCGACGAGACGGATCTGCATTTCGTTCAGATCAGCGCCATATTCTCTGGCGTGGCCGAGCTGAAGAAGGTGTTCCAGGAGGCGCGCCTGCGCCGCCGGAACGGCCGCGGCACGCTGCTGTTCGTCGATGAGATTCACCGTTTCAACAAGGCCCAGCAGGACAGCTTCCTGCCCTACATGGAAGACGGCACGATCATGCTGGTGGGGGCCACCACCGAAAACCCCAGCTTCGAGCTGAACGCCGCCCTTCTGTCGCGCGCTCAGGTGCTGGTGCTCGAGCGGCTCTCGCTGGCCGATCTGGAGCTTCTGGCGCAACGGGCCGAGAAGGAGCTGGGCAAGCCCCTGCCGCTGGACGGGCCGGCACGCGAGGCGCTTCTGGAGATGGCCGATGGCGATGGGCGGGCGCTGCTCAACCTGATCGAGCAGATCATGGCCTGGAAGGTTTCCGGCAAGCTCGACCGGTCGGCGCTGTCTTCCCGGCTGATGCGCCGCGCGGCCCTGTATGACAAGAGCGGGGATGAACATTACAACCTGATCTCGGCGCTGCACAAATCGGTGCGCGGCTCGGATCCGGACGCGGCGCTTTACTGGCTGGCCCGGATGCTTGCGGGCGGCGAAGACCCGCGCTACCTGGCCCGGCGCATCACCCGCATGGCGATCGAGGATATCGGTCTGGCCGATCCGCAGGCGCAGGCGGTCTGTCTGGACGCCTGGGCAGCCTATGAGCGCCTGGGCTCGCCGGAGGGTGAACTGGCGCTGGCCCAGGCCGTCACCTATCTGGCACTCGCCCCCAAGTCGAACGCCGCCTACGTGGGCTTCAAGCAGGCCATGGCGGCGGCGCGAAAGACGGGCTCCCTGCCGCCGCCCAGGCACATCCTGAACGCCCCCACCTCGCTGATGAAGGATCAGGGCTACGGCGAGGGCTACGCCTATGATCACGACGAGGCGGGCGGCTTCTCGGGGCAGGAGTATTTCCCCGAAGGGATGAAGCGCGGCGTCTATTACCGCCCGGTGGAGCGCGGCTTCGAGCGGGAGCTGAAGAAGCGGCTGGATTTCTTCGTGAAGCTGCGCGCCAGACGGCGCAAAGGTTGACTTTCACCGCCCCCCGCGAAAAAGAGGCGCCATGATTGCCTTGCTCATTCAGGTCGGCCTTGGCGGTGCTCTTGGCGCCGCACTCCGCTATGTCATCGGGGTTGCGGTGGCCTTTCCCCATGCGACGGTGATCGTGAATGTCCTGGGCTCGTTCCTGATGGGAGCGGCCTGGATCTACCTGGCCAGCCGGGGCATGGACCGCTGGATGCCGATGGTGCTCACGGGTTTCCTTGGCGGGTTCACCACCTTTTCGGCCTTTTCGCTGGATACCTTCCGGCTGATCGACGAAGAGCGCCTGCTTGCCGCCGGAGGCTACGTTCTGGGTTCGGTGTTCCTGTCGGTGACGGCGCTGTTTCTCGGCGTCTGGATGATGCGGGCGATCGAGGGATGAGCCGCGTGCGGATTGTCCGCGTCGGCCCCGACGAGGCCGAGCAGCGGCTGGACAGGTGGTTTCGCCGCCATTTCCCCGACATCGGCCAGGGGCGCATCGAGAAGATGTGCCGCAAGGGCGAGATCAGGGTGGACGGCGGCCGGGCCAGGGCCTCGACGCGCATCCGTCCGGGGCAGGAGATCCGGGTGCCGCCGCTGCCCGAGCCGCGCGAGCCGCAGGGTGCAGAACGACCGCGGCAGCGGATCTCGGATGCCGATGCGGAGATGATCCGCAAGGCGGTACTTTTTCGCGATGACCACCTGATCGTTCTCGACAAGCCCGCGGGCCTGCCGTGCCAGGGCGGCACCGGCCAGGCGCGCCATGTGGACGGGCTGGCCGAGGCGCTGCGCTTCGGGGCGGCGGAAAAGCCGCGGCTGGTGCACCGGCTCGACAAGGACACCTCCGGCATCCTGCTGCTGGCCCGCACCCCGCTGGTGGCTGCGAAGCTCACGGCGGCTTTCCGGGCGCGCGAGACCCGCAAGATCTACTGGGCCGCGGTGGCCGGCGTGCCCAGCCCGGCCATGGGCACGATCCGTTTCGCCCTGGTCAAGGCCCCGGGCCACGGGGCGCGCGGCGAAGGCGAGAAGATGATCTGCCTCCATCCCGATGAGGTGAAGTCCACTCCCGGCGCCAAACGCGCTACCACCGATTACGCGGTGCTGGCCTCGGCGGGGCGGCGCACCGCCTGGGCGGCGCTGGTGCCGATCACCGGCCGGACGCATCAGCTGCGGGCGCACATGGCAGCCATCGGAAATCCGATCGTCGGAGATGGCAAATACGGCGGCTCCGGTCAGGAAAACCTCGGCGACGGATGGGGTGCACAGCTGGGTGGCGAGATCAGCCGCAAGCTGCACCTGCACGCGCGCTCCTTGAGGATATCCCATCCGGTCACAGGCGCACAGATGACCTTCACCGCACCGCTGCCGCCGCACATGCAGGAAACATGGGAAGTCTTCGGCTGGCGCGAGAAGGACGTGCCGGCCGATCCGTTCGAGGAGATGTCATGACCGGCTGGAAGGCCAAGCGTTTCTGGAAGGAGGCAACCGCCGTGCCTGAGACCGGCGGCTTCGGCATTCGTCTTGACGGGCGCCCGGTGAAGACCCCGGCCAAGGCGCCGCTGGTGGTGCCCACGGCGGCACTGGCGCACGAGATCGCCTCCGAATGGGCCGCCCAGGAAGAGACGATCAACCCCGCCACCATGCCGTTTACCAAGACGGCCAATGCGGCCATCGACAAGGTTGCCCCGCAACGGCGCGAGGTGGCCGAAATGCTGGCTGCCTATGGCGACTGCGATCTGCTGTGCTACCGGGCCGAGGCGCCTGCCGCTCTGGCAAGGCGGCAGGCCGAGGCCTGGGATCCGCTGCTGGACTGGGCCGCGGCGGAACTGGGCGCGCGCCTGGAGCCTTGCACCGGGGTCATCCATCGCCCCCAGCCCCCCGAAGCCTTGGAACGCCTGTCCAGGCTTGTAGATTCCATGGGAAATTTCGAGCTGGCCGCCTTTCATGACCTGGTCACGCTATCGGGCTCTCTGGTGATCGGTTTTGCCGTGGTTCGGGGGCAGTCAGACACTGAATCCCTGTGGCAGGCCTCCCGGCTGGACGAAACCTGGCAGCAGGAGCAATGGGGCCGGGACGAGGAAGCAGAGAAAGCCGCTCAACGCAGGCGTGCAGGGTTCATGCATGCTGCACGCTTCTTTCGCATCTGCCGCAAGGGTGAGGTGCCGGAAGGCTGATTCGGCATCGAAAAGCCCTGAATTTACGCAGGAAAAATCGGAAAATTCATCGATCCTGCCCTTGACGATCAGGGCTGAATCCGACCACACTCGCGGCGTTGAGGGGGTGCCCCCTTGAACGATCACCCCGGCCTTTGCGGGTCGGAAGAACCGCTGTTTCAGGCGGACAATCAGGAAGAGGTAAACATGAAAAAAACCGTATTTCTTGGCGCGCTGGCCGTAACCGGCCTGGCCGCCGGTGCAGCCGCCGCCGGCACCCTTGACGATGTCAAGGCCCGGGGCAAGCTGAACTGCGGCGTCACGACCGGCCTGGTCGGCTTTGCGGCGCCTGACGCAAACGGTGTCTGGGAGGGTTTTGACGTTGCCGTGTGCCGTGCCGTGGCGGCCGCCATCTTTGGCGATCCGACGGCTGTGGAATTCATCCCCACCACCGGCAAGACGCGCTTCACTGCGCTGGCTTCCGGCGAGGTCGACATGCTGGCCCGGAACACCACCTGGACCTTCACCCGCGACGTTGACCTGAAGTTCGAATTCGTCGGCATCAACTACTACGACGGTCAGGGCTTCATGGTTCCCAAGAGCCTGGGCGTATCCTCGGCCAAGGAGCTGGACGGCGCTACCGTCTGCATCCAGACCGGCACCACCACCGAGCTCAACCTGGCGGACTTCTTCCGCTCCAACAACATGAGCTACGAGCCGGTGCCGATCGAAACCAACGCCGAGGCGCAGCAGCAGTTCCTCGCCGGCGCCTGTGACGTCTACACCACCGATGCTTCCGGCCTGGCTGCGACCCGCGCCACCTTCGAGAACCCGGGCGATTACGTGATCCTGCCCGAAATCATCTCGAAAGAGCCGCTCGGCCCGCTTGTCCGTCATGGCGACAACGCCTGGGGCGACCTGGTTCGCTGGACGCTGAACGCGCTGATCTCGGCTGAAGAGCTGGGCATCACCTCGGCCAACATCGACGAGCTGCGCAAGGGCACCAACAATCCGGAAATCAACCGGATCCTCGGCACCGAAGGCAACCTGGGCGAAATGCTCGGCCTGTCCGCCGACTGGGCCTACAACGCCATCAAGGCGGGTGGCAACTACGGCGAGCTGTTCGAGAAGAACATCGGCGAGAACACCCCGATCGGTCTGTCGCGCGGCCTGAACGCGCAGTGGAAAGACGGCGGTCTGATCTACTCGCCGCCGTTCCGGTAAGAGCTGTTTGCAAGGGGTGCGGGCCTGCCCGCGCCCCTTCTTTATCTGAACGACAATAAGAAACGGAAGGAACGAACCGCCGGCAGGTCCGCGCGGTTATTTCCTGCTAAATGGGAGCACGGGGGCGTCTGTCATGACCGCACTTACCGACCCGCCGAAAGAGTCATTCCGGCTCAGCATGCTGATTTACGATACCCGGTATCGTTCCATGACGATCCAGGTGGTGGCCCTGATGGGGTTCATGCTGCTGTTCGCCTGGATCATCAGTAACACCTTGCAGAACCTCTCGGCCCTTGGGAAGCCTGTCGATTTCGGGTTCCTGTTCGAGCCGGCAGGCTATGACATCAACCAGAGACTGATCGAGTACAACTCGCAGAGCACGCACCTGCGCGCGGCATTCGTCGGTCTTCTCAACACGCTTCTGGTTGCCGCACTCGGCTGTGCGCTGGCGACCATCCTCGGCGTGATCATCGGCGTTCTTCGCCTGTCGAAGAACTGGCTCGTGGCGCGCCTGATGACGGTTTATGTAGAGGCCTTCCGGAATGTCCCCGTACTGCTGTGGATCGTTCTGGTCATGGCCATCATGATCGAGACCATGCCCCCACCGCGGGATTTCCGCGGCGACAACCCATCGGCCTCGATGCTCCTCGGAGATAGCGTTGCCGTGACCAACCGCGGCGTCTACATCCCCGAGCCGCTGTTCAGCCGTGGCCTTGGCGATATATCCGTTTTCGGTGCCTTCGATATCAGCCTTGATCTGATCGCGATCCTGATCGCGCTTTTCGGCGGTATCTACGCCTCGAAGCTGGTCAAGCGCCGCGCCGACCGCATTCAGGAAGCCACCGGCGATCGGCCGACAACATGGTACATCCGCCTTGGCCTGGTGGTGCTGCCCACGCTGGCGGTACTCATCGCGCTGGGCTTCCATCTCGGCTACCCCGAGCTGAAGGGGTTCAACTTCAAGGGCGGGATCCACATGCGGAACTCGCTGATCGCCCTGTGGCTGGCGCTGTCGCTCTACACGGCGGCCTTCATCGCCGAGGCGGTGCGCGCGGGGATCCTCGCGATCAGCAAGGGGCAGACGGAAGCGGCCTATGCCCTGGGGCTCAGCCGCAGCCAGACGATGAACCTCGTCATCCTGCCGCAGGCGGCACGGGTGATCATCCCGCCGCTGATCTCGCAGTATCTGAACCTCACCAAGAACTCGTCGCTGGCCATTGCCGTGGGTTACATGGACATCACCGGCACCCTGGGCGGCATCACGATGAACCAGACGGGGCGCGAACTTGAAAGCATCCTGTTGCTGATGGCGATCTACCTGAGCATCTCGCTGAGCATTTCGGCGGTGATGAACTGGTACAACAAGCGCGTCAAACTGGTGGAGCGGTAAGATGACACAAGCAGCCTTTGTCCGCACCGAGATGGTCCCGGAGCAGGCCCCGCCGATCACGTCTTCGGGAGTCATCGGATGGATGCGCAAAAACCTGTTCGACGGGTGGATGAACTCTCTTCTGACGGTCGTCTCGCTGGTCGCCGTGGGCGCTCTGCTCTACGAGATCCTGCCGTGGATCTTCAGATCCAGCTGGACGGCCGGGTCGCTCAACGAATGTCGCGAGCAGATCAAGGAGGCCTACGGTCCGGATGCCTCGGGCGCCTGCTGGGCGGTCATCCGCGAACGCTACGCGCAGCTGACCTTCGGCTTCTACCCGTCCGAGCTGTACTGGCGGCCGATCCTGGCCTTCATCCTGATGCTGGGCGCGATGGCCCCGGTGCTGTTCAGCAACCTGCCCAGAAAGCTTCTGTGGTTTTCCGGCCTCTATCCCTTCATCGCCGCCTGGCTGCTGTGGGGCGGCTCCGTCTGGGGGCCGCTTTCCGCTCTGGCCGGGTTCATCATCGGTTTTGCCCTGCTTCTTGCGATCACTCCCCGCTTCGGCGCCATTCTCGGGGTGATCGCGGCGGTTCTCGGGCCGATCATCTGGTGGACGCTCCTTTCGGGAACGGTGATCGATGTGCTCGACAGCATCATCCCGATAGCCCTGGAGCCGGTCAAAAGCCGCAACTTCGGCGGTTTCATGCTGTCCATCACCATCGGCGTGACCGGGATCGTGGCCTCGCTGCCGATCGGCATCGTCCTGGCCCTTGGGCGGCAATCGGATCTGCTGATCGTCAAGTCGCTTTGCGTGGGCTTCATCGAGTTCATCCGCGGCGTGCCGCTGATCACGCTGCTGTTCGTGGCCTCGACCCTGCTCAACATCTTCCTGCCGCCGGGCACCGACTTCGACATCATCGTCAGGGTGATGATCATGGTGACGCTGTTCTCGGCCGCCTACATGGCCGAGGTGATCCGCGGCGGTCTGGCGGCCCTGCCCAGGGGGCAGTATGAGGCGGCCGATGCCCTGGGGCTCGATTACTGGAAGGCGCAGCGGCTGATCATCATGCCGCAGGCGCTGAAGATCTCGATCCCCGGGATCGTCGGCACCTTCATCGGCCTGTTCAAGGACACCACACTGGTGATGATCATCGGCCTGATGGATCCTCTGGGCCTCAGTACCGCCATCCGGGCCAATCAGGAGTGGAACGGCATCGTGTGGGAGCTGTACGGCTTCATCGCGCTGGTGTTCTGGATCTTCTGTTTCTCCATGTCACGCTATTCCATGTACCTGGAGCGCAAGCTTCAGACGGAAAACCACTAAGGAGTTCAACGCATGTCTGAACTTGCGATAGACCGCGAAATCGACCGAACCAAGATGCAGGTCGCTGATGAGGTCGCGATCGAGATTACGAACATGAACAAGTGGTTCGGTTCGTTCCATGTGCTTCGCGACATCAACCTGACGGTGAACCGGGGCGAGCGGATCGTGATCTGTGGTCCCTCGGGCTCGGGGAAATCGACCCTGATCCGTTGCATCAACCGCCTGGAAGAGCACCAGGCAGGGCGGATCGTGGTTGACGGCACCGAGCTGACCTCGGACCTCAAGAACATCGACAAGATCCGCCGCGAGGTGGGCATGGTGTTCCAGCACTTCAACCTGTTTCCTCACCTGACCATTCTCGAGAACTGCACGCTTGCCCCGATCTGGGTGCGCAAGGTGCCGAAGAAGGAAGCCGAGGAAACGGCGATGCACTTCCTCGAGAAGGTGAAGATCCCGGAACAGGCCGACAAGTACCCGGGCCAGCTTTCGGGCGGTCAGCAGCAGCGGGTGGCGATCGCACGCTCGCTGTGCATGAAGCCGCGGATCATGCTGTTTGACGAGCCCACCTCTGCGCTCGACCCGGAGATGATCAAGGAGGTGCTCGACACCATGATCGAACTGGCCGAGGAAGGCATGACCATGCTGGTGGTGACCCACGAGATGGGCTTTGCCCGGCAGGTGGCCAACCGGGTGATCTTCATGGACCAGGGCCAGATCGTGGAGCAGAACGAGCCGGAAGAGTTCTTCAACAATCCGCAGTCGGACCGCACCAAGCTGTTTCTCAGCCAGATCCTCGGTCACTGAACCGCGATGTGAATCAACGAAAGCGCCGGGCCCGGACGAGCCCGGCGCTTTCCTTTCCGGTTCAGCCTTCCAGATCTTTCGGGATCGCGAAATCCAGCACCTTGCCTGTGCCCCACCCTGCCTCTGCCCAGTTGCCGATGCCGAAGGCAAAGACGGTGGTGGCCGCCGTCGGGTAGCGCCGGAAGCCCGGATGCGGCGGCGCCGTGTGGGCAAGCCACTGGGCCATGGCGGCAATCCCGGGGTTGTGCCCCAGCATCAGCACCGTGGCCTCTTCTGCGGCGCCGTGCAGGACGTCCAGCATGGTCTCGGCCGTGGCATGGTAAAGCGGGCGCTCCAGCACGAGCGGCGGGGCGGTGCCAAGCTCCTGCGACAGAAGCTGCCATGTCTGGCGGGTGCGCTCGGCGGGCGAGCAGAGCACAACATCCGGCAGATAACCCTTGTCCTTCATCCATCGTCCCATCAGCCGAGAGGCGCGCCGACCTCGCGCATTGAGGGGGCGTGCCATGTCGGGCAGGGTGGGGCTGCCCCAGTCAGACTTCGCGTGCCGCATCAGGATCAGGCGAAAGGAAGGGAAGCGGGGGTTGTCTTCTGAATTTGTCATCGGGGCAGGGTAGCCGCTGCGGGCCGGCCGGAAAAGCCCGCTCAACCGCGGATCAGAGAGCCTGCCCCGTGCTCGGTGTACAGCTCCAGCAGGCAGGCATTCGGGGCGCGCCCATCGAGGATCACCACCGCGCGCACGCCGCCCTCAAGCGCCCTGAGAGCGGTTTCCGTCTTGGGGATCATGCCGCCGGCAATGATGCCCTCGGCCGTCAGTTCGCGGATCTGCGCGGCGTTCAGTTCCGTCAGCACCTCGCCGTCAGGCCCCTTCACCCCGGCCACGTCGGTGAGCAGGAGCAGGCGGTCGGCCTTGAGTGCCGCGGCAATCGCACCGGCCGCCGTATCGCCATTGATGTTGAAGGTCTCGCCTTCGCGGCCCACCCCGATCGGGGCGATCACGGGAATGATCCCGGCCTCGGCGAGATTGCGCAGGAATTCGGGGTTTATCTCGGCGGGGGTGCCGACGAAGCCAAGCTCGCGATCGGCATAATCGCAGATCATCAGGTTGGCATCCTTGCCGGAAAGGCCGATGGCCCGGCCGCCCTGGGCGTTGATCGCCTGCACGATCCGGCTGTTGACGGTGCCCGAAAGCACCATCTCCACCACCTCCATGGTGGCAGCATCCGTCACCCGCTTGCCATGCACGAAATCCGATTCGATGCCGAGCTTGCCCAGCATGGCGTTGATCATCGGCCCGCCACCGTGGATGATCACCGGGTTGACGCCCACCTGCTGCATCAGCACCACGTCACGGGCGAAGCTTTCCATCGCCTCGTCGCTGCCCATGG
This sequence comes from Paracoccaceae bacterium, assembly GCA_026982515.1. Taxonomy (GTDB): domain Bacteria; phylum Pseudomonadota; class Alphaproteobacteria; order Rhodobacterales; family Rhodobacteraceae; genus S012-89. The sequence continues at coordinate 357 of JALSGY010000384.1, read as the reverse complement.
CATGGCCGCCGATCTTGATGACGACGGTCGCCCCGTCATAGCGCTGCAGATAGGGCAGGGCCTGCGAGAGGGTGCGGGCTGTGGCGATCCAGTCGCGGTTCATGGCTTTCTGCTTTTTCATGGTCTTGCCCCGGTTAGCCGATCGAGAGGCGGGCGCGCAAGCAAAAGAGCAGGCGCAGTTGCTACAGCGTTGCGATGATAGCGCGCAGGGTGTCGATGCCCTCGCCGCTGTGCGATGATGTGAGCACAAGCTCGGGGTAGGCGGCGGGATGGCGGGCCAGCGCCGTGCGCACCTGTTTCAGCACCGCCGCGCGCTCTTTCGCCTTCACCTTGTCGTTCTTGGTGAGCACCGCCTGA
>JALSGY010000383.1 GCA_026982515.1 Paracoccaceae bacterium | reverse complement strand
ACGCACTGGGCATGAATGCGGGCCTGGGCAACTTCGGGGTGACAACGATGCAGGTGGTGATCCCGCTGGTCATGACCTTCGGCCTGTTTGGCGGCGAGGGGCGCGAGCTGATCAACACCTCGGGCACGCTGATCGGCAAGATTCCGGCCGGCACCATCACCTACATCCAGAACGCGGGCTATGTGTGGCTGCTGGCCCTGGTGCCGCTGGTGATCATTGGCTGGTTCGGCATGAACAACATCCGTGACGAGCACGTCTCGCCCGACATCCCAGGCCCGATCGGCGCCTTCGGGATCATTTCGGGCATGCTGCTGATCGGCCTGTTCACCGCCGCCTTCGGCCTGTGGCTGATGCTGCCCGAAAGCGTCGGCGGCTCGGGAGTGAACCTGTCGAAATGGATCACCCTGCCGATCGTGATCGCGCTGACGGTGCTGTTTCTCAAGATGATCCCCGGCGCGGTGGGCCAGAACCTCACCCGCCAGTACCGCATCTTCGGCAACAAGCACACCTGGGCGATGACGGTGATCTACACCATGACCTTCGGGTCGTTCATCGGCTACTCGGCGGCCTTTGCGCTGGCCATCAAGGTGGTGTTCGGCTTCCAGCACGTGCTGGTTGACGGGGTGTGGGATCACTCTCAGGTCAACCCCGATGGCCCCTCGGCGCTGATGTTCGCCTGGATGGGCCCGTTCATCGGCGCGCTGATCCGCCCCATTGGCGGCACCATCGCCGACCGCCTCGGCGGCGCGCGGGTGACCCAGTGGATTTCCATCGTCATGGTCGCCTCGGCCCTGGGCGTGGCCTACTTCCTGCAGAAGGCCTACACCTCGGCCACCCCGCAGGACTACTTCCTGCCCTTCATGATCCTGTTCCTGATCCTGTTTGCCGCCACCGGCATCGGCAACGGCTCCACCTTCCGGACCATCGCCGCGGTGTTCGACAAGGAACAGGCCGGCCCGGTGCTGGGCTGGACGGCCGCCGTGGCCGCCTATGGCGCCTTCATCATCCCCAAGGTGATCGGCGAGCAGATCAAGGCCGGCACGCCCGAGTATGCGCTTTACGGGCTGGCCGCCTTCTATGCCGTCTGCATCGTCATCAACTGGTGGTTCTACCTGCGCCCCGGCGCCTACGTGAAGAACCCCTGAGCAAGACTTCCGGCCCGGCGCGGGCATCCGCTCGCGCCGGGAGACACACTGATCGGAGAGAGAAAACATGAGCCATCTTCTGGACCGCCTGAATTTCCTCAAGAGCAACCGCGTCGGGACATTCGCAGACGGCCACGGGCAGGTGACGGCCGAAAGCCGTGACTGGGAAGACGTCTACCGCAACCGCTGGCGCCACGACAAGATCGTGCGTTCCACCCATGGGGTGAACTGCACCGGCTCGTGCTCGTGGAAGATCTACGTCAAGTCCGGCATCGTCACCTGGGAAACCCAGCAGACGGACTACCCGCGCACCCGCCCGGGCCTGCCCAACCACGAGCCGCGCGGCTGCCAGCGCGGCGCCTCCTACAGCTGGTATCTGTATTCCGCCAATCGGGTGAAGACGCCGCTGATCCGCTCGCAGCTGCTCAAGGCCTGGCGCAAGCTCAGGGCCGAGCATCCCCCCATCGAGGCCTGGACCAGGCTTCAGGAAGATCCCGTCCTGCGCGCCAGCTACACCAAGACCCGCGGCATGGGCGGCTTCGTGCGCGCCTCCTGGGACGAATCCACAGAGATCATCGCCGCCGCCAACGCCTACACGGCGAAAACCTGGGGCCCCGACCGGGTGTTCGGCTTCTCGCCGATCCCGGCCATGTCGATGGTCTCCTACGCCGCCGGCTCGCGCTATCTGTCGCTCCTGGGCGGGACCTGCATGAGCTTCTACGACTGGTACTGCGACCTGCCGCCGTCCTCGCCGA
>JALSGY010000382.1 GCA_026982515.1 Paracoccaceae bacterium | reverse complement strand
GCCAAGGACGACGAGAATCGCACCTATCTGCACCGTGGTATCGCCACCCGCGCCTTCGAGCGCCGCTTTACCTTGGCCGACCACGTGCGTGTCACCGGGGCCAGCCATGTGAACGGCATGCTGCACATCGACCTGGTGCGCGAGGTGCCCGAGGCGCTGAAACCGAGGCGTATCGAGATCAATTCGAGTGATACGGTCGAGGCCAAGGTCGTCGAGGACAAGACCGAGAAAAAGAAAACCGCCCACTGAGGCGGAACGGGTGAGGGGGCCTGCGCCCCCGCCCGGCCTGCGCGCATCAGCCGGCCGGTCACGAGTATATGCTTGCCAGTGAAGCCTGCAATTGCCGCGCAGGCTTTTCTTTTCGCGGCTGGCAGGGCTGAGCTGCTGGCACCTGGACCGGCCTGCATGTAGGTTCAGCCCATGGGCGTTTCCGGCTTCAATTACTCCGACGACCAGGCCGAGGCCTTCGACCGCGTGGCCGAGATGCTGCGCCGGGCGGGGGTGGATCTCGATGAAGGCCTGCTGACCCCGGCCGGAGAGCGGAGCGAGGAGGTTCTGGCCGTCGTCGGCAAGGCCGGCTCGGGCAAGACGATGCTGCTGGCGCGCCTTTTCGAGGCGCTGGAGGAATGCGGCATCGATGTGGTTTCGGGCGATTACGAGGGCCGCCGCCGCAAGGACAGACGCACGCTGGCCATCCTCGCCCCCACCAACAAGGCGGCCTCGGTGCTGCGCCTGCGCGGCGTGCCGGCCACCACCATTCACCGCATTCTCTACACGCCCGTCTATGACCCCCAATACGAGAAGGTGGCCGAATGGCTGGCCGGAGGCGGCGGCGAGCGGCCCGAGATCGAGGGGCTCACCGAGGTGGCGCTGGATCGGGCGCTGGCGTTTTACCGCACCAACCGTTCCATCCCCGGGGCGCTGGCCGCGGCCGGGCTGCGGGGTTCGGATTTCATCATCGGCTGGAAGCGGCGCGAAAGCCCGCTGGATATCGGCTTCGTCGATGAGGCCTCGATGCTGGATGACCGCCAGTTCGAGGACCTCAAGGAGATCTTTCCCACCCTCGTTCTGTTCGGCGACCCGGGGCAGCTGGCGCCGGTCAACCAGTCGGGTGGGATGGTGTTCGACAAGCTGCCCGAGGCGCGAAAGCTGGTCTTGCACCGCATCCACCGGCAGGAATTCGACAGCCCGATCCTCGATCTGGCCCATGCGCTTTCAGACGAATCGCTGGAGTTCGAGGATTTTGAGAGAATGGTCGAGGATGCCGCCCGCCGGGATCCGCGGGTGGTGGTGGCGCAGCGGGTGGATGCCGAGCTGATGGCGCGCTCTCCGGTTCTGGTCTGGCGCAACGCCACCCGGATCCGGCTGATCGCTGCCTTCCGCGAAGTGTTCGGCGCGCCGGAGGATGCGCTTCTGCCCGGTGAGCCGCTGATCTGCGACGGGATCGAGCTGCCGGCGAAACATCGCAAGCGGCGCATCGAGCTGGAGGCGCGCGGGCTGATCAAGGGGGCGCAGGCGATCTACCTCGGCCCCGGCCGCAAGCCGGGCTTTTCCCGGCTGCATCTGGTGGGGGCGGAAGACCCGCAGGTAGGGGCGGCCTCGATCATCAAGATCGAGAAACCCGGCGAGGAAGAGCCCTTCATCCCCTATGCCGCGCGCATGGGGGCGGTATTCCTGCACGGGGCGGCGGTGACCATCCACAAGGCGCAGGGCTCGCAGTGGCCCGATGTTCAGGTCTTCGCCCCCGATATCTGGGCCGCCAGCCGCTCCGGGCGCAGCGAGGCGGGCACGCCGCTGTGGAAGCGGCTGGCCTATGTGGCGATCACCCGTGCCCAGGAGCGCCTGCTGTGGGTGACGCGCAACCGTCTGGCCCGGCCGCGCGCGGCGCTGAGCATCTCGGACTT
>JALSGY010000381.1 GCA_026982515.1 Paracoccaceae bacterium | reverse complement strand
CCCCTCGACGGCGGCCATCGACAGTGCGCCGGGGGCGAAGGTCTCGCGGCCCAGCGCCTCGATCACGTCGCTCGCGGCATCGGTATCGAGGATGCCCGCCTCGGCCCATGGCAGGGCGTATTGCAGTGGGTGGTAGATGACATCGGGCAGATCGCCGGCCGCGAAGGCGGCCGTGGCACGGGTTCCCAGCTCGCTCTCGGTGACGGGGATCACCTCCACCGAAACGCCCGTCCTGGCCTCGAAGGCCTCGGCCATGGCCTGCTGCTTGGCCAGCCGGTCGGGCTGTTCCTCGGTGGTCCAGAAGCGGATCGTGTCGGCCATGACGCCGGTGGCGCCGAGCGCCAGCGCCATCGCGCTGGCCAGGATCAGCCTGGCACGGCCAGTGCGTGGTTGGAAAGTCATCGTGGTTCTCCTCCTGTGTCAGATCTTCATTGTCGGCTTCCGGCCCGGATCTTCCGGGCAAGCTCTTCGCTGCCGAGATGCGGCGGGCCGTCCGAGCCGCGCACCACGAGGGTCGCATCGGCCAGCTCGCGCAGGGATTCGGGGGCGGCGCCGCGGATGCGGGCGATCAGCATTTCCGTCAGCCGGATGCCGGCCCGGCGGGTATCGACGCCGAAGGTGGTCAGCCCGGGCGCGGCGAAGGCACCTTCGGGTATGCCGTCATAGGCGATGATCGACAGCTCGCACCCGATCTCCAGCCCCAGCTGCCGGGCGGCGCGAAACGCCCCCAGGGCGGCGGCGTCCAGGGCGAAGATGATTGCCGTGGGCGGGCGGGGCAGCCGCAGCAGCGCCTCGGCCGCCGCCTTGCCGGCCTCCTGCGTCATGGCGCCGGCGCGGATCAGCTCGGGGGTCTCGTCCAGCCGGGCCTCGGCCAGCCCCCGGCGGTAGCCCGCCAGGCGCAGCACCGAATAGTTGTATTCCTCACCGCCGTTGACGAAGGCGATCCGCCGATGCCCGGCCGCGGCCAGGCGCAGCACCGCCTTGCGCATCGCCGCCTCGCCGCGGATGTCGAACCAGGCGCAGCCCTGCGGATCGGCCACCCGGCCGTAGAGCACGAAAGGCACCGAAAGCTCCTTGCACAGAGCCACGCGGGGGTCGTGGATCCGGGTGCGCGGCAGGATGAACCCGTCGGCCTTCCGCTCTTCGACCAGGCGGTGCATTGTTTCGAGCCCGGCCTGCTGCGAGGTGGCGGTGGCCACCGTCAGTGTCCAGTGTTCGGCGCTGGCGGCCTGGCTGACCCCGTCGAGGAAATCGGTGAGGAAGGGTTTCTGGCTGTTCTCCGCATCGACCGACAGGACCAGTCCCACCGAGCGCGCCCGTCCGGTGCGGATCGCCTGGGCCTGGGCCAGCGGCCGGTAGCCCATGGCCTCGGCCTTGCGCGTCACCCGCAGCCGGGTGCTTTCGGAGATGTCCGGGTAGTCGTTGAGCGCGCGGCTCACCGTGCCCTTGGACAGGCCGAGCGCATCGGCCACGTCCTGGATGGTCGTCCGGCCGCCCTGGCGGCGCAACAGATGAGCATTTTCCGAATTCATTGGCACTCCCTGCTCTTACAGTTTCTTCCGAAACCGGTTTCGGCAAGGGTTTTTTCAGAAATGCTCTGGCAAGCCCCAAGGCCTTGCGTTCATGGCGTTCATGGGCCGCGCGCCTTGCGAAAGCCGCCTGCAGAAGAAATGGGGATCCGGAAACACCGCCCGCGCGGCCCGCCATGCGAATCGCCGCACGGCGCCGGCCGCGCCCGCGCGGCTTCGTCCCGGAGATGGGGAGGACCGGAAAAGGAGAAGTGGTGGGCGACCCTGGAATCGAACCAGGCATGGGTCTCCCCGGCGGAGTTACAGTCCGCTGCCGCACCTTGCAGCACGTCGCCCGTGGCCTGGCCGCTTGCGGCCCGGCGCGAGGGGTGGATAGCGTCC